>CAJULF010000014.1 GCA_910587135.1 uncultured Oscillospiraceae bacterium | reverse complement strand
ATTTCCCATTGACTGTCCGTTAAGTCGCTTTCATATGCTTTTCGTTTGTTTTCTACTATCATTTCTTTATTATACCTTATTTTTTGAAGGGTCAAGTTTATTGGTACGGATTCTAAAGCTCATATCGGAGTTGATAAAGACACCGGTTTAGTGCATACGGTCAAAGGCACAGCGGCAAATGTACACGATGTGACGATGACGTCACAGCTTATGCACGGCGAAGAGGATGAACTTTACGGCGACAGCGGTTACATTGGCACGGATAAGCGTGAAGACGCTGTTATCCGAAATAAAAAAGGGAGAAAAATCAAATATAAAATCAATCGCAAACCATCGCAAATCAAGAAATTATCAGCAGGCGGGCAGTACGCGGCGAGAAAATCCGAACACAAAAAATCCTCGGTACGGGCAAAGGTCGAACACGTCTTTGCTGTTGTGAAACATCAGCTCGGATATCGACGAACGCGGTATCGAGGTCTGGAAAAGCAGACCTCGAAAATAAATATCATGTTCGCTTTGGCGAATCTGATCTTAGCTGACAGACCTTGTCTGACGGCTTGATTCAGTGCGCCTCGCAAACGGAATTAAGCAGAGCTGTGCACTGTACTTGTTCTGTTATTTGTGGCAGCGGATTTCTCTCCATTGTGCGGTGTTGCCTTATATTTCACCTATTGAGGCAGGTTCTTACTTTTCAGATATTCGCCTATAAGCTCATTGCAGACCTTTCCGCCGCTTAGCAGTTCACCCGCGGTTTTCTCATCGAACCACTCCGCGCGATCAACCTCGCCCGATAGCGTGAAATCCCCCTGCTCCGCAGTCACGACAAAGCCCGCCATAAGATTATCGTCCCGCCCGAAATAATAGCTTTTGAGATACCTGACAGCTTTTACCTTAAGCCCTGTTTCTTCCTCTACCTCCCGCGAGGCAGCCGCTTCAAGAGTTTCACCGCGCTGAACGTAACCCGCAACGCAGACCCAGCGCTCCGAAACGTAACCTTGCTTTATCAGTGCAAACTGCCCTGCGCCGTCTGTCACAAGACAGATAACGCAGGGATAGGAGAAGCTGAAAAACGGACGCGAGCAGCTCCCGCAGTAGGGCACTTCACCCTCGTCGCCAATTTCCTTTAAAATCAGCTTTTCTCCGCATTGCGGACAATATTTGAATATCATTTCATTCTCCTTTTTGATTATCGGTCTGTATGTCGGACGGCATGATAATTTCGGAAAGCCGCTCCCTGCCCTTTTCATATGATTCCCTCACCTCGCCCAGAAGATTCCCGTAAAATTCTACGGCGTGCTTTCTTCTGTTCTTGGCAAGCTCCCACCCTCTTTGGGTGTAAAATTTATCGTACAGCTTCTCAAGCTTGAATTTGTATTCCTTGAAAAAAGAGGATTCGGTATCGTCTGTCCCGTCCGAAACAGTGCCGTCGGACAGCACACTGTAAATAGGTTCGCCGACCGTTCCTCTGTAAATCAGTGTCCTCGCTATACCGACCGCTCCCGAAACATCAAGTTTGTCAGCGTCGAACAGTATCTTTGCTTCCATGCTTTGCGGCGGCTCGCTTTTCCTGAATCTGTGAGCGCGGATACAGTGGCGCACATTTTCGGCAAAATCCGCGCCGAATCCGTTTTCTGTGAGAAATTTATAAGCCATATCCCCGCCCGCCAGAGCGTGGCACACATTCGGATTGCGTAACTGCTCACCGCGCCCGATATCGTGCAGCAGACACGCCGTTATCAAAATATCCTGATCGACCCTGCTTTCGGTTTCCGCGATATCCAGAGCGTTGTACAGAACGCGGTATATATGCTCCTTGTCGTGGGCGCTGTCATCCATACATGAAGCCATGTAGTTTTCAATTAGGGAATAAGTCTTGCCGTCCATATTTTATGTTCCTTTCAATATTCGGGAAGCACGTTATATCACAGTGCTGAAGTCGGATATATCCACGCGCTTCAGCGTTTCAGGGTGTATTTCAATAATGCCGTATCCTCCGATTGGGATATCTGTGTCCTCAAGAACCATATGCAGTCAATTGGTTTCCGTGTTGACAGTCACCTGGCTTCAATCAGATTATCGCTTTTAACACAGAATTTGCGGCGCACTCCATTTGACATGATACCAAAACAACAAATGCCGCTGATATCAAGCTTTTCATAATGCTTACCGCACCAAATTCGCATAATTCTTGCCTTATGAAAATAATATCCGATAAGTAAGAAAAAATCTGCAAGTTAAAAGGGCTTTTCGGAAAAGGGATTGTAGTTAATTTTTGGCGGGTTTTACATAACCGCGCTTTATTTCCTCCCGCAGAATCAGCACCGCGGGAAGCGCACAGAGTATTCCGAATACTGCATACAATGCTATGTCAACGAAGCGGAATTTCAGCGTTGAAAGGGCGGGGTAGAAATAAAATTCTCCTGCGCCCGCTGCGCTCAAGGTAAAGCAGGATATACCACAGAAAATCACGGCAATAAGTACCGCAATGTCGCGGCAGGTAAAGCGATAATCGGAATAAAATCCGCGTTTGCCCGTGCCGTATCCGCGGGATCTCATGGAATCCGCGGCGGACATAGCCTCCTCGGCGGAATAGCTAAGCGCGGAGGAGAAGGCTTCGAGGCGCTCCCTGAGAGATTTTGCGCGGCGCGCCCCCGCAAACTCCGAAACACGACCGATAAAAAGAGGCACAAAACGGAGCGCGCAGCTTAGAACCAGACCCGCGGCGGGGAAAAATCTTCCCAGAAGCCATATATATTTATCGCTTGTCATAAAGCGCACCGCCGACGCTCCCCACATCACGGAAGCTGCCAGCATTACTCCGAAAGCCGTACCGTACAGCAGAGCCTCCAGCGTGAAAGCGGTATCTCCCGCAAAAAACAGCGGAGTAGCACCGTTATGGGAAAAAACAGGGTTGGTTATCGCCGCCAACAACGCTGTAACAATCAGCCATGACACTCCGTGCAGCCGTTCGGACAAAGCCGCAGTCAGCGCTGCTCCCAGAAGCGATTCGGCTAAAATTATCGGATTGCGGCTGAATATCGTCACCCCTACCACAGAAAGAAAATACAGAAAACATGGGATAGGGTGAATCTTTTCAAGCATTCTCATTGCTGCTCCTTAATATTTATCCGCAAATTGGCGGAAAAATTTAATTTCCTCATTATCGACAGTGTCCTTATCAAAGAATTCCAACAATTCGTTTTTCATATACTCGTATTTTGCGGGAACTTCGGAGATGTCTAAGTAAGCTGTGTGAACAAAGGCTTCGCATACACCGACTGTCAATGCACTGCCTATGTTCATATCTTCAAGAGATATCCGCAAGTTGCAAAGATACGTTTCGTCCTTGATTATCCTGCCGTCGTCATATTCTGCCCGAACCATCAATATCGCCCCTTAAAATTGCTTCCAGAATACCCTCACAGCCCTCCTTCACATCAAAATATGTGCGCTTGAAGTCTCCTGTGTACCATGGATCCGCTACGTCGCCGCGGCGCTCGGTAAAATCCAACAGCTTGTGTATTTTGTGCTGCGGGTCGCTCCAATAGCGTACCATATTGCGTATGTTGGCGCTGTCCATGCCGATTATAAGGTCATATTCCTCATAATCGCTGCGCGTTATCTGCCGCGCCCGCTTGTCGGAGCAGTCTATGCCCAGACGGGTCAGCACAGCCCGCGTTCCCCTATGTACGGGATTACCCAGTTCCTCCGTCGAGGTCGCCGCGGAAGATACGATAACACCTACCACGCCCCGCTTTTTCAGCAGGTCGCGCATTATGTATTCAGCCATCGGGCTGCGGCAGATATTGCCGTGGCAGACGAAAAGTATCTTCATAGCCATATTTTCTCCTTTCTGATCTGCCGTGAGCTGCAGTGTTTTGCAAGGTTTTATAAGGTCTCACGGTTCTTACATCTGCTTTGACAGAGTAAAGCGAAAACGGCAAAATGGCGCAAAATTTCGCAAATCGTGACCGCCGTTAGTAGTAAAATAGTAGTAAAAATAGGGAGTCTTTACTACTTATAGTTTTAACGACTAACTAACGCCATTCCCTTATTGCTGAACCGCTTTTCAACGAAATTCCATTTTTCACAATCACAAACTATGGATTTCCTGAATCAAACGCTGACATTCTGCCTGAAGTTTCTCCAATTTCAAGCACACTTCGCTGCGGTGCTCCTGTGTTTCTCTTATAGCTTGAATATTCCTGTCAATCTCAATTATAGAATTGTCCAAAGGCCAAGTCACGTTATCTTTGATAACAAGTTTTCCAGTATCCATCAATTGATTTGCAACCTCGTTAAACTGACTTCTGACATTTTGACGGTTAGTTCTCAGATCTTCACGAACATTTTCCGCATCGATATCGGATTTAATTTGCATGAATATCGACAGACCAACACCGAGGAAATTTAGAACCTGACCCGCAACCGCAACCCCGCGGGTTATTTTTATAGCCTGCCAAGGCTTAAATTTTATGCCAAGCCCGTGTCCAATCTTAAGAACCATATCGTGCACAGCACTGCCCGAGAAATTAGTCAGCTTAAATCCACCTTTTGACGCAACGTTGTAGGCGCCGTTCATGATTTCGCCGCCGACATTTTTGGCATTGCATCCTATTTGACCAAGAATATTTTTAACTTTATCCGGTAGCTGATCAAATTTTCCTGACAACCGTGCAGTCAGCTTTTTTGAAAAATCGGAGTTTGCCAATTCCTCCAGACGGATATCAATTTCCTCAAATCCCTTTTTCAATTCCGCCTCAACATCTTTTTCACATTTTTCGGATACGATCTCAACTTCTTTTACCTTCTCATCAAGTTTTTCTTCAACCTCGGACTGTTTGCACCCCTCGGTAAGTAAATTCGCGGATTCCAGACCAAGTTCTCTGATAGCAGATGCAGCGTTTGTATAAATGTCTTTTATATTCTGTTGGATAGTATTTTTCTTATCCGACAAAATATAACGCTGCTGCCTCAGGTTCTCTATCAAGCCCTCAATATCCGAGTCCTCCGATTTTGGCTGCAAGTCACGGATCTTCTTTTCCAGTTCCTCGGAGATCAGATAAAGCTTTGTGGTCAGCTTGGAGGAGATCCCCTTTGACTTAACAAAAGTGTTTAACGAATTTATAAAGCTATCATATCCGCTTTGCTTGTATAATTCGTCCGCAAGCTCGGGATCGTTGTCTTTTTCCTCGAGGCTGTCCAGATATGATTCCGCGTCCAGAAAACAGATGTTGAGCTGTTCGGGCGTGTACGGAGAAATCACGTCTTTTAACCCCGCCCCCTCTTTCAGAATTTCTTGCTGCTCCGGGGTATTCCCCTTTGCCGTGCCATTCATTTTATTTATGACAAGGATCATTTCACTGGCTTTATCCTTATCAATGGCAAGCTTTCTGAAGTTTTTTCCGATCTGATCGTCAAACAAATTGTAAGTAATTACATAAACCAGTATATCGGCTGCCGCGATCTCGGAATACGCTATTTCATCGTGATCGGGTCTCAATTCCGTACCGATACCCGGAGTATCCACTACCTTAAGCCCGTTCCAGAAATATTCATGCGTTTGCTGTGTGGTAATGCCCCCGCCGATAGCGATATCGGTACAACCGGTGAGCATTTTGAGAATACTTGACTTACCCGCGCTGTACTGCCCAGCAAAGACGA
Organism: uncultured Oscillospiraceae bacterium; assembly: GCA_910587135.1. GTDB lineage: Bacteria > Bacillota > Clostridia > Oscillospirales > Ruminococcaceae > CAG-115. The sequence goes on along the minus strand of CAJULF010000014.1, from coordinate 55,204 downwards.
TCTTTATCGTATCCTCAGACTCGCCGCTGACCGAATATCCGATACTCTCGCTTTCAAAGACCTTTTTCACTTTATCCTCTAAAGCGTTTATTTCGGAAGAATATTTTTCAATTTCAAACATAAACTTACCTCCGTTATTTGGTTATAAGGATCTTAGAAAGCTGTTGAGCTAACTTTATCTTGTTTATCACCTGCGGCGGCATATTGTCGAGCGGAATATGCGCCACGCCGATTTTACCTTCAATGTGGATCATCTCACGTTTTACGGACTTTCCGATAATACGGGAGATCAAAGTCTTTTTATCATCGTCATAAAACACAAACGCTATTTTCTCGCCCGCAAGTCTGCGCAGATCTTCCGTTTCTTTTTCGGGGAATCTCACGCCGTCGTTCAAACACAACAGTATACATACGCCAGGAATCCGCGCAACAGAATTTATGTGGTACTCCATACCGGAAGCTCCGATAATGTGAATAGCCTCGGTTACGATCTGCTTATTGGTTTGCAGCAGATCTCTGTTCAAACTCCATGCAAGTTCTCTTTGAGTATCGGAGAGCTTGAAAATTACAGAGTTCATCTTGTTCAATTCCTTAACCAATGAAACAATGCGCTTTTCTATGAGAATATCAAAATTCTTGAGCATAGTACTTTCGAGATTTTCGCAAAGCGCGTCTACGCTTTTTTTCAAGCTGTTTTCAAGCTTTTTCCGCGCTTCCTGTTCCTGCTTTTGCCTGCTTTTAAACAAATGCGATATCAGAAGACCTACGCCCGTTACGCCTAAAGCTATCCAACCTAACGGTCCCGCTACCGCCGCACCCGCAAGAAACGCTATCCCGGAGGCTACGGCGAGCCCGCCGCCAACAATCGTAGTTGTCCACTCGCTTATTCTCCTGCCGTCTATAATTTTGGGCATTTTTAAAGAAATATCCGCGTCAACCGAATAAGCGAACTTCAGCTCGTTTTGTATTTCACGGGAGATCGCGTTTATTTTATCATTGCACTGCTCGCTCAATTTATCAAGAACGCCTCTGCTTTTTTCTTCCACTTTTTGGGATTTTAAAAGCTTTTCCCATGACTTGTCCGCATTTTCATCATCGAAGTGGTCTTCCGCAAAGCTTGCTATTTCGGAATTAAGGTCGCTTTTAAGGTTATTTATATATGATTTGATCTGCTTGATTCCATTTTCTTGAAATTCACCCTTCCACTTTTCAAGATCCCTTTTTTTACTCAGAACCGTTCTACCCTGGGTGCTGTTCAGATTACTCTGACCAAGAAGCGTATCTATCGTATCGATCAAAGGCTTTGAAACCAGATCGATAAAGGTTTTCACCCGATAAAATTCTCCATGAGTTTTAACCTGTTCAACGATCTTGCTTTTCAAATATTCAATCTGGCTTGCCCGATACAATTCATCGCTTGATTCGGCGTCCTGTATTATGCTCTGAGCCTGAAACGCGGAATTAAGATGCACATAAACAAAAGGGATATATCCCCACTCCTGTCCCAAAAGAGACGAGAAAGCCAGAAACTGCTTTCTCACGGTCTCGAGCCGTTCCATATTAAACGCTTTATTTATTTCTCTGAGCTTCATCTTATGAGACTTGCCATCAATAGCAGCTCTGACATTCATAACGCAGATCACGGGTTTTCCGAGCGAAATTATCCTGCCGAAGCATTCAGCCTCGGACGGCTGCGGAGCGTCGTCTGTCATCAGAAACAAGATAAGATCCCCGGATTTTGCGGATTCAAAAGCCAAAGACTCGTCTTCCTGACCCTCGAAAGCGCCGATCCCGGGAACATCGGTAATCTCAAGATCGTTCCATACATATTTTCGTATATCTCTTGTTGTTCTTTGCGCGCCCTTTCCTATGGTTTTTCCGTCGCCGTTGGTGAGCGTTTCCATCAACGTTGACTTCCCCGCCATGGTTCTTCCAAATAAGGTTATCGAGAATTTAGAGAGGTTCTTCTTTGCCGTTTTCAAATCGTTCTTCACCGCAACGGAAAAATCCGAAAACGACTCCCGGATATCCCCGAGCTGCGACTGAAGCAAAGAAGCCATATCAGATATATAGCAAGGCGAGTTATTGAACTCATCTATCGCCTGTTCTATTTGTTCTCCGGCTTTTGTCAATGTTGCATCTAATTCTTTAACTTGCTTTGAAGCGATGTCATATCCAATATTTGCGCTGTCTTTACACCGCTCAAGCACATTTGTCAAATCAAGGTAATTCATTTTTCTTCTGCCTTTCGCTGTTATGATTATTACATCTCTATTATAGCACAAAATGAATAAAATGTCAATTATTTGTTGACTTGATCTCATTTTTTTACTATCCATAGAAAAGTGTTTGTCTGTCATAGCCAAAAATAGCCCAAATCGAGGTGTAAACGTTCGATTTGGGCTATTATATCTGTCATATTTTGCCGCGTTTTGCAGTAATTTGCAATTGAGTATTATAATGCCAAGCTGATATGTGCCTACATCGTGATTTTTCGATAGTAGTCAAATAATAGTAAAGCCCCAAACAAAACGCCTCAACTTGCCTTGTTTTGCCGCGATATAACCCTCTATTGCGCTTTGTATATCGAAATGCCGTGGCAAACAAACAAGATTTTCAGCATTATAGATTTCCTTTCAAAAGTGGTAAGAATTGCGGTGTTTTGCGGAGTTACGGCGCGCCGCGCGGCGTTGGAACAGGCGCTCGATTTTTACAGTTTCTCACGCAATTTGGCAAAACTCGGCAAGATGTGGCTGTCAAAAGTAGTCAAAACGTAGTAAAAATCGAGGTAGTTTACTACTGCGAATTATCGTTGTTCGCCGAATCCTGAGTAGCTTGTTGTTTACTGTCCTCCAGTTCGCGCAGCGTTATCCCATCTGCTGTTTTCCATTCTCTCCAACCGCTGGTGCTTTGACCGGTAACAAAATCCGATGCCCCGGACGGAGAACCGAACTGAACATCTTCAAGCAGAACATTGTTCTCATCGATCTTGCACTTTTTGCGTTTATCCAAAATACTTTTTGCCAACTTATCCGAATAGTTTGGTGAAATAATACTGTTTTTAAGCACGACAAATCCGTCCGTTGTCTGTCTGCCGGATGCTTTAACAATGAATTTGCCTGACTTTTTTCGAGTAATATACAACGTCTGTTCATCACCGACAGCCGCCCCGGTGGGATCATCATAAGGAATAAAGACCTTGTGTCCGAGCGTTCCCATTATAAGCTTGGCATTTTCGACAAACTCCTCCAGCTCGCTCTCTTTTTCCTCGGTGATGTGTCCGGGAGTCGGATCATTACCGTTTTTGACCGTGTAACGCCCGGCTTCAATGGCAAGATTACAGAAACGATTCTCAAGATAACTTATCTCGGTAGGTCCGAAAGAATTATTTGAAGTCGTAAAAACCACGGCTTCCGTCCAATAGTCTTTATCTGGATTTCTCTTATGTTCATATAACCTGTTCAAGATTCCCTCACCGTTTTTCCGAACTCCCGCCTGACCTATGTAAGCGATATTTTTTTCTGTTTCATCGGATGTTCCGAATAGGAAATAAACGCCGCTCCATTTGAGGTCTTCGCGCTCTTTACATTTATCCAACTCGGTTCTCGGTATCTTATACGCAACACCCGTCCAATTGGCTAAGGTGCATTTTATCCTACCGCTTGCTTCACCGTCCATTAAATACAAGTTTATGCTTTTTCCTCGTGCCATTTTGCGTTCCCCCACTCTTCCAAATATTACAGATATACCTGTTATAATTATATCACAGATTTCGCAAAAATGGAATACATTTATACAAAAAAATGCCCCGCCGATCAAATTCCGATCGACAGGGCATATAAATTCACTTTATTAAACCGCGCGGAACAAATCTTTGGAAACGCTGCCCGTATCACGATCAAGCTCTTTCCGAGCGGATTCTATGTCATTCAGCCGGCTCAATTCATCGGCTGCGTCATCAAGCCCTAAATGCGTATAGGTGTTCAAGGTGACGCCGATGTCGCTGTGTCCCATAAGATATTGGAGCGTTTTCGGGTTCATTCCCGCTCTCGCCATGTTGCTGCAGTAGGTATGGCGGCAAACGTGCGGAGTTATGTTCGGGATTTGCAGCTTGTAGATCTCGTTGTACCGCTTTACCATGTGATTGAATCGGTGTTCCCAGTGCATTGCCACAAGCGGATAGCCGTCCTTGTCGGTGAATAGGAAACCTGTATGCCCGCCGACTATACGTTCACACTTTGGCGGCTTTCTATCCTCAATTATTGCCCTAAAGCAGTACGCAACATCATCTGTGATGGGTATTTTCCTTGTTCCGGCATTGGTTTTCGTGGATTCTATGATCAGCTTCATATCGCTTGTCCGCTGAAGCTGACGCTCGATGTTTACCACTTTGTTTTCAAGCTCAATATCGGAGAGCGTCAAGCCGCAGAACTCCGAAATTCTCATTCCCGTGTGGAACAAAATGTAAACGACTTCATAATACTTGCAGTAATTGTTATCATCGTGAACGAATTTCAAAAACCTCCGCATTTCGTCCTTTGTGATTGCTTGACGAGTAACGCTGTCATTGACGATAACAGTAGCCATCTCAAACCCGAACGGATTCTTTCTGAGGACATCATCGTCAACTGCCATCTGAAAAGCCGGGCGAAGAACACCACGCACTGTTTTTATCGTGCTGTAACCTTTTCCGTCCTCTTGCAGCTTGATAAGGAACAGCTTTGCATCGGAGGTCTTGACCGCTCCTATCCTGTTTGACGAGAACGGCTCCTTTGCGAGAAGATTTTTTACAAAGCCGTAATTGCTTTTGGTGCTGTATTTTACACCCGTCTTTGTAGCCAGATAGCGTTCCACAAGTTCAAAAACGGTCATATTTTTATTGGACGGATCGCAGAGCGTGTCCAGATCGTAGCCTATCTGCTTCTCCATCTCCCGAAGTGACAAGCAGGGCTTTTTCCCGCTCGGAAGCGGATCGGTAGGCTCTAACCGCCAGCTGTACACAAAATGCGGCTTGCCGTTGATGTGATACTTGAACTGATATTTTCCGTCTGACCGGATAGATTCTCCGCGCCTTAAAAGCCGTCTCTTTGAATCACGTCTTTGCGGATTTCTCGGCATAACAACTCCTCCTTTGCTTTCGGCTCGTTTTCCAGAAAACGCTGAAATTCCTTGCGAAGTATCAAGACCCTGTTGTGATAATATGCCAGAAAGCTGTAATGATCGCCGTTCTTCAGAAAACGAGTGAATTTACGAGCGCTCAAGCCGAATAATTCAATTGCTTCACGAACGTTCAAGTAAGTTTTTTCGGATAGTTCCGGCTTTTTCAATCCTCCTCACCTCTCCCCGTCAATGAATCAATGTACTCCTCGAACCGCTTTCTGATGATGAGATAACGATTTCCGTTCATTATCGCGAAACGATTGTCGTCCTCGGCAAGTCTGCGGAGCCGCTTTTCGCCGATATTGAAATATGCCGCCGCTTCACTTATTGATAACAGGTATTTTTCACTTATCGGAATGTTTTTCTCTGACATAATGCTCACCTCCGTTTGCAGGTCTATATTAACTCTTTCAAACGGAAATAGCAACTACTTGCGGCAAAGAAAATCAAACTAAATCGCCGAACTTTCCTCGATAAATTTCTCAAATTTTGTGCGAATTATGAGTACACGATTTCCATTATAAACCGAAAATCTTCTGTCCGCCGAGCTGCATTGATTATCCTCGGCAAGACGGCGTATCTTTTTCTCTCCGATATTGAAATACATCGCCGCTTCTTTTATTGAGAGCAGATACTTCTCTCCGATAGACAGAGAAGCTCTCTCGGTGCTGACCGATTCATTCTTGAGCAACATTATCACCTCCCGAAAATGCGTTCCTATTATTATAAGGACAGTTATTCTGTAATTGGGGATTAAAAGACTTATTAACTCCCCCGCCCTAGAATGTTTCTCAATAATCTATCTGGACAAAAAAGCGCAAATTGGGCGAAAAAAATCAGCCTGTCAGCCGGACTCCGGTCGCAAGGAAAAATTCCTCGCGACCCGAGCCGGGCTGGCAAGCTGTACTTATTTCAACATTTCATTCACACGCTTTTGAACAGCGGAGTAGTCATACCCTGCAGCAGTCAACCGCTTTTTGCGCTCGTCACCGTTTCCCCAATCGCCGTGAATAACCTCGCAGGCGAGTTCATCAACGGATTTTTTAGGAATGTAGAGAATTTCGTTAACGCGTTTCTGAACGGTATAATAATCATATCCGGCGGCGGTCAAGCGTTTCTTACGGTCATCGCCATTGCCCCACTTACCATCAATAACTTCACGAGCAAGTTCGTCAACCGTCTTACTCGCAATTGGTTTCTTCGCCGCATAATCCACAAAACAAATATCACCGTCAATGTCATAACCACCAATGTTATCCAAGCCCCACTGCCACATCGTCTGATTGTAGTTGTATTTTGACGGTTTATCGGGACTGTCTGTCCAATGAGCAAGCCAGATATCGTACTTCCCGACAAGTTCTGCCTTGTTGTAATAGCACTCCATAAAGGACGGATTTGCATAAATCCCCGGAATAAATCCCGCCGCGCGAACAATCTCGCAGAACGCCTTCGCCATCTCTGTACGAGTTGCGTTATTCAAGCCGTTTATCTGACGCTTTTCTTCCATATCGAAGAACACGGGATATGCGGGAGTAAGCCCTTTGATAACCTCTACGCACTTTTCAGCCTCGGCTTTGGCTTCATCAACGCTCATCGCATAGCTGTACCAATAAAAGCCGTAATCAATGCCGTATTTGTTGCAGTCCGCCACAAACTTGTCCATTGTAACATCCTTTTTCGTGAAGAAACCCGCGCGGATAATAGCAAACTTCACGTCCGCCTTTTGGAGTTCCGCAAAGTTGATGCCCTCTTGACAGTAACTGATGTCAACACCTTTAATTCTCGTCATTATGTTCATCCTCCTTATCGTCATTTTCTGCACGATTATGTAATTGTTCAAGCACCGACTTTATCTTCTTAGGCACGGGCAGTCCCAAATGCGCCGCGTTTTCCACAAGGGAAACTCCCTCGTTCGAGATGTAAAAGAAAATTACGGCGGTTCGCAAAATAGAGCCTGTTTTAATAACATACAAATCCAGAATATGCGCCGCGCCTACAATTAGGAAAATCAGCACTTTTCTGCAAATGCCCTTGAACCCGACCGCACTCGACAGCTTTTTGTCGATAACTGCACACATCATGCCAGTGATGTAATCAATAACGACAAAAGCAATCAAGGCAATAAGCAGTCCGTCACACCCTCCGAGATAGTAGCCGAGCCAGCCGCCCAAAGCCGTAAAAATGCCTTGAATCGTGTTCCAAAATTCTTTCATTTTCATTCCTCCTCGTCAACAATGTCGTAAGTTATTTTCATAACCTGCCCGTCCAGCTTGCGAACAGGCGAGGACAGGTTATTTATCGTGGTAAGGCAGGGCTTTAAAATGCCAAGCGCAAGCCCGAAATAGTGCGATGTATTGTTGCTTGAATACGGATAATCGGAAGCAACATAATACGGCAAACTCAAGCCCTTTGTCTTAACGAAATTTGCGTAGCAGTATATGTACGAAGTCCCGTAAGTCGGCATTGAGACTCTCATTCTATACCAACCGTACCCATCATCTTTTTTGATTATTTCAAGCGCAATAGCGGAATAATTTATGTTGTAGCTATCGCATATCAAAATCGGAGTGTTCGATCTTTCGTCCACATAAAAGCCCCAGAAACTCGCTGTCGTCATATTGGACAATCGCTCGTTGTTGATGTATTGGAGCGTTTTGTTTTCGGAAGTCCCGCTTTCGGAGATAATCCTAAATTGCCCGTAATTTTCCGAGGACGCGGTCTCCGAACCGTCAATCAGCGGGTGTTTTGACACAGCGAAATACTTCCCGCCCCATTGAAAAGCGGGGAGTGCCGAATTGTAATCCTCATTCACTCCCGCACCGTAGAACCACTTGTACTTTCCGTTCAAGTAAACATAATGAAACCCGGCGCCGTAATTTTGCAATTCAACATCTGTGGTTATCACTTTTTTGGATTTTTGATTGTAGTCCGTGAGATTGAAAACATAGTGATAAATTTCCCGCTGAACTTGCCCGATAATATGTATCTCATCGCCAATTACATACGGGAAAAACGCTAGCCACTGCGGATTATCAAACCAGTTCTGCCGCAGCTTTTCTTTCTCATCTGCGGGTATATTGTCCGAATTGTAGGAGCCGTTTTCGTAAAAATATGAGCCGTGAAAATATTTGTCCGATGATGTATCCGGTATCGAACTCGGCGCGGGAAATATTTCAATTACCTTTTTTACGCTCACAATGCCGCAAAACGGTTTTTTGTCGCTAACGCTTATCGAAGTCGGATCAAAGAATATTACCTCATAAATTCCGCAGTCATAACGGTTCTTCCCAAGCAGACGAACGTTTCCGTTATCGAGTTTGTCCATGTAAAACCACTTGTAATGCGTCAGTTCAAGTTCATCGTTTGGAATAAACCGTCCGACTATCGTGTGGTAATTACTGCTGAAGCTCGATGTTGAGTTGCTGTTCAAGTCGTTTCCGCCCATGGACAGATTCCAAAATGTATCGTGATACCCGCCCGTGCCGCCGTCCTTTGTTGTAAGACAAACGCAGGAGATCTCGCCGTTCGCCTTATCGGACGCAAAATCCCAGACGTGACGATAACCGTTGTCAATTCTTCCGCTCTCATTTTCGTTGTAAGTGCCGATTGTCGAATCGGTGTTGGTTGTTGGAATCCCCGCATGACCTATTTCCGTGTTCGTCCACGGGAGCATAACATTGTCGGCATTCTCCTCGATTTTATCGCGGCATACTATAATGCCGTGAAAAGCCGTGTCCGCGATATTGCTTTTGAATATCCGCAAGGGATTAAAACTGCGGTCGTTTTCCGAATCCATTCCCGACTCAATATAATCGGGCGGGTTCAGAATGTTGTCGACTGCGTTTGTAATCATATTTTCTTCGTGTGCTTCCGAGATTAGTTTCCCGTCCTCGAAAAGCTGTATTTTAGTCTTGCCCTTGATCATCTTGTTCCTCCTCAAATTCAGTATACATAAATGAAGTCTGGAAACTGCCGCACGGAGCGTTATCAAACGCGCCGCGTAAATTTCCGACATCTCCGTCATACAAAACGGTTATAGCCTGAACGCTGTCTTTCATTGACGAATTTCCAAATGTCAGCCAAATCTTACTGCCGAAATTTCCCACTCCAAAATCAGCCGAAATAGGCGTTAAATTCAGCGTTTCGCTTGCCGTTGTTACTATCATCTTGAATGCCGAAAGCTCTATATTATCCGCTTTAACGGGATTGCGCAGTTCCAAACAAACCTCTCTGTTCGAGATGTTTTCCGCTTTTAGCGGCGGGGGAGTTTTTATCTGCGGTGAATCCGGTGTCGGGAAATGAGCCACAGTATTTTCAAGAGTTTTGCGCCGCTTTTCATAAAACCTCGCCGAGAAAATTAATTTGTTTTCGTGCAAAGAACGCTTATGCATTTCCGAGAGTTCCGCAATGAGCGTTTCCTTGAACGCAGTAATTCTGCGCGGATGTTTGCGTTTCTCGAAAACAAATCCGTGCTCTCTAAATTCCAAGTAACCGTCCCACGGACTGTCGCCCGCGATCGCCGCACCTATAACATAACCCCAAGTCTGTGTGACGGGAAGAAACCCTTCCGCACCATCATCCGTCAGCACATGAAAAGTAACCGTGTTCAAGCCGTTCTCCGAAACAAACGGATAATTGAAAGTTTTTGTGTGCTTTCCGACATCGAATTTCTCAATGTAGCGAATACGCTCGTTAGGTCCTAACCGCGTGAAAAAGATGACATTTCCCGTTTTCGTTATCTCAAATTTTACCGTCACACAAAACGCGGAATAGGTGTCCTTGTATGCGTTATAAGACAGCTTTATAATTCGTTGTTCGGTGTCCGAAATGTTTATTCGGGAATTATTTGTATCGGATTTTATTGCCGCTGTTGATTCGGCAACCGACTGATTTGTTTTATTGTTTTCCTTTTCCAGCTTGTACAGGCTGTCGTTGATAGACGGTCTGTAATCGCCGACTTCGATTTGGATTTCAAAGCGATTATACGGATTGAAACTCATCGAAATAATGCGCGTCTGCACGTTTATTTCAAACGGGCGAAATGTGATGTCCACATTATCACCCGTTTGCAAATCAGTATTTTTATAGAGCGTCAAATCGTAAGAATCCGTACCGCCGCGGCTATCTTTTTCGGTCGACAGATCTGTCACATTTTTACCATCCATAAGTTCAATGTAATTTTCTGAACCTCTGTGGCGGCGAATATTTATCGACAAACCGTCATACTCAATCTCGCCGCCGCATAACGCTATTAACTGCATTACTGCGGCTCGGCGGGTGCATTCTTGATTGATTTTCAATTCCACAGGAACGGTAAAATCGCAAATTCCCGCTATCAGATTTGTACCGTTTAGCAATTCGGTCAAGCAATCAAGCGGAGTTCCGTTAAACTCAAATTTTGTTACAGTGTACTCGGAATTATTGAGTTCGTAGGACTTGTGTTCGCACTCGACTGTGACAGCCGCAATGCCGCCAGACATCTTTTTACTTACTTTGACTATGTTAAACAGGTAATTGAAATCATCGCCGCGTAATTCGACTTTTTCGCCAACATCAACAGCCGAAAGCGTGGAACACATCACAGTAAATTCAAATGTACATTCACCGTTCAGGCTGTCGAAAAGCCGCGCGGACATCACACGAGTAAATCGGCGCTCGTTCTCGCTTTTGGAATTTGTTATAATGATTTCCGTCATTTTTTCGCTCCCAGGTCAACTTGCTTTGTTTTGGACGCGGATTTCTGTAAGGCTATAATGTTGATTAGAGTTATATCAAACAGCACCCGCATTTCTAGCCGTTACCTGTCCGTTGCTCCACTGAATACGAGATACCACTTTTGTGAGCGTTACGCCGTCTATCGTGAGCGGGATAGTTACGTCAAATACAGCTGTTTCAGCAGATGTGCCGCCCGAAAGTTCCGAGTTGAAGTTTGCTTTCACATCGGTATCGAATTCGGAGGGAATTGCATTTTGCATATCCTCCGAAACCTTTTTCATTTCATCCCCAAAGCCTATTCCCAAGCCCTTTGCCATGTTATCGCCTAACCCCGCAAACAGCGTAGACGGCGAGTGTATGCCAAAGAAGCTCTTGATTCCGTTTACAATTCCGCCGAAAAACCCGCTTATTTTATCCCAAAGCCACGCTCCCGCGTCCGATATGCCTTGCCACATACCCTTGAGTAAATTACCGCCAACTTCAACCATTTTTCCAAAGCTGTCGCTAAACGCTTTTATAATTCCGGAAATTATCTGCGGAACAGCCTTTACTATTTCCACGATTATGGTCGGTAAGTTAGCGATTAGCGACACAAACAGTTCTATTCCCGCTTGAATTATCTGCGGAATTGAACCGATTATTGCCGTTATAACGCTTGTGATTATCTGCGGTATCGCCGCGACTATCTGTGTTATTATTTCCGGCAAATTCTGCACAAGAGAAATGAGCAGCTTTATTCCTGCCTCGATAATTTGTGGAATTGCTCCGATAACGGCGGTTATTATACCCTCGATTATCTGCGGAATGACCGCGACTATCGCCGTGACAATGTCCGGCAGTGCGCCAACTAAAGCGGTCAAGAGCTGTATTCCCGTTTCAATTATCTGCGGGATCGCGCCGATGAGAAAGTCTATAATCCCTTGAATGATAAGCGGCAGCGACTCTATCAATATCGGCAGCGCGTCCAACAACCCCTGCGCCAATGCGGTTATAAGCTGCAAAGCTGCGTCCAGAATAAGCGGAAGATTGTCGATAAGCGTCTGAACGATCTGAACCATTACTTCCACTATCTGCGGAATCAAAGTAGGGATAGTCGAGGAAATACCGCCGATAAGCGACACGATTATATCCGCGCCGGCTCGGACTATTTGCGGGAGCAAGTCCACAAGCGCGGAAATGATCTCCGTAACGATCTTCGAGAGTGACGGCATAAGCTGTGGAATAGCGGAAAGCAGACCGTTTGCCAAAGCCGTTATGATCTCCGGCGCACTTTCGAGAACAGCCTCGGCGATAGATGTTATAAGCGTGACAGCCTGTGGAATGATCGATTTTATTGCGCCAATAACGCTTGTAACGCCGCTTTTAAGTTCCTCTCCCGCCGATGCGTTTCCCGCGATAAGGTCTGTCAAGCCGTCTGTGATCTGCGTTATTCCGGGGAGCAGCTCACCAACAAGGCGATTTTTTAGCCCGCCGGCGGTATGCGACAGCTTGGTCAGACTGTCCTCAAAAGCCGCGCTTGCCGCCACAGCCTCGTTGGACATTATCATACCGTATTCCTGTGCTTCTTGCTTTAAACGCTCCGTTTCCTCAACGGAAGTATTCAAAACCGCCGCCATATCCACAGCCGACTTGCCGAGCAAGTCATTCGCCGCCGCTGTGCGTTCCGCGCCGCTTTCCATTCCTTGCAGTGCGGTAATTACAAGCTGTAGCTGCTCATCTTGTGATTTGCCGTTCAGCTGCTCGATAGACAGTCCGACAGCGGACAGCTTTTTGGCGGCTGAATCCGAACCACTCGCCGCGTCCGTTATGACGGTGGACAGCTTTTTCATGCCCGTTTGGAGATTATTCACATCTGCGCCGCACCGCTCGAAAACGTAGCCCCACTCCTGATAGCTTTCAGCCGAGATGCCGATTTTCTGCGAAGTCTTGTCGATAGCATCGCCCGCCGAGCCGACATCATTTGCCATATCCCACAGCTTTTTGCCCGCCGCGACTGCCGCAGTCCCGATTGCTGTTGCGGCGGCACCCAGAACCGCGCCTATTTTCTTTGCGGTATCGCCGAGCTTTGAGAACTTTCCCTCCGCGCTGTCAGCCGTATCTGCCGCTTTGTCCACGCCCTTGGAGAAGTCTTTCGCTCCATCGGCAGCATCGTCAAATCTGTTTTCTGCGTTTTCGAGAGCCTTGTTGTTATCCGACAATTCGCGCTCCATATCGTTCAAAGCCGCCTGTGCGTTATTCAATTGTATCTGCCAGCTTTGAGTGCGTCTGTCGTTCTCCCCAAAAGAGTTGGCGGCATTGTCGAGTGCGGATTTGAGCGTTTCAATTTTCTGCTTTTGGGCGTCGATTTCCTTGTTCAGAACTTCGTTTCTTGCGGTAATTGCCTGAATGGACTTATCGTTTTTATCGAACTCGGAATCGACAAGTTTCATCTCCGAGCCGAGGACTTTGAACGACTGATTTATTTCGGACAGGGATTTCTTGAACTCTCGTTCACCCTCTACGCCTATTTTTAAGCCGAAATTGTTGGACATTCCATCACTTCCTTTCAAAATCGCATAAAATGCTTGACAGAACCGTTTAATTGTGGTATAATAGTTACACAAGAACATAAACTTATACGGGAGGTGTTCTTATGTCTGTTACCGCAGCAGAACTCCAATTGAACCTTGGCAAATACCTCAAAATTGCCGAAACAGAGGATGTGTATATTACCGAAAACGGTAAGATCATTGCAAGAATTACTAAACCAAATACTGACAAAAGATCAATCGTAGATTCTCTTATTGGCATTATTCCCGCTGACATTACACTTGAAGAAGCGCGAGATGAAAGGCTGAGCAAAATATGAAAGCTGTTATTGATACTTGTATCGTGATAGATGTACTGCAAAATCGAGAACCTTTTTTTGAAAACTCGCTGCAAGTTCTGCATTCTGTTTCAGATGAGGATTGTGACGGATTTCTTACAGCAAAGTCTATTACGGACATTTATTACATGATTCGGCGCAGCTTGCATGATGAATCAGCCGCCCGCAATCACATTCTTAAATTATATAAGGTTTTTACAGTTGCAGACACATTCGCCGTTGACTGCGAACTTACTCTTTCTTCTAAAACAAACGATTATGAAGATGCCGTGATGATTGAAACGGCAAAGCGTATCGGCGCAGACTGCATTGTTACAAGGAATCAAAAAGACTACACCAAAAGCGAAATATCTGTGTATTCTCCAGAAGAATTTCTTGCAAAACTAGATGAGGAATAAATTAAAGGCTCTGTCTGTGCGGCAGAGCCTTTTCAAATTCCAAGTGGAATCACATCATCAATAAACCGTTCTCTTTTCGGCTTTGCAATGCCGATAAACTGCTTATGACACTCCCACAAATCCAAAAGCTCTCCAAACGGCATAAACCACACCTCATCCGGCGTGAGGTGCAGCTGTGCCGTGCCATAATAGAACAGCCGAATGAACAACTCATCGTCATTTACTCGGCTGTTACTGCGTTTTTTATGTCGTCCTCGCTCTGTATCACACGATTTGTGCCTTTAGTCATTGCCGCCATTATTGCGTCTTTGTATTCCGCGAGGTCGGCGGGGACTGTCAATAACTCCAGCTCCTCAGCGGTCATCAGCGGCTTTTTATCGCTGTTCTTGAGATTGTGTATCTGTATCGGCTGATTGCAGAGCAGCACTATAAGCCACACGATCTCGTCAAGTGCCTGTTCAAAGTTCTCGGTGTTCATCAGTTTATCGCCGAGGTTCTCCAAGCCGCCGTAACGTTTCGCTATTTCTTTAGTCGCTTTGGTGGTGAGCAGCATTTCGTATTCCTCACCGCCAATGTTTACTGTCGTACCTCTGTCATTCATCTGTCAGACCTCCCTCGGGTTCGGTAGAAGCCGCCATGAAAGTCGGCTCGTAGACTTCCTTGTACCAGTTCTTGATCGTTTCCTCGGTAACTCCGGCATTTCCCTCGGTGACCTCGGCTTTCCACGGATGTTTCCCGTCTGCACCGACTTTGTTTCTCCGCAGTATTGTGCCCTCGATGGTCGGTGTGGAAAACGTGATGCTGTCGCCTTTTGTAGCAAGTGAAGTTGACGGAATGCCGAATTTTACACGATAAAGCCAGAAATAGCGATATTTGTTATTAGACTTTTTCGCACGGAAACCGATAGCGACAGGCTCACCGCCGTCCTCGCTCGATGAGATCACCACGTTATTTTTGTCGATAGTCGCGCCCGTAAGATCGGACGCTACTTCGTTTCCTATATCGTCCACGCCGAGCGAAAGAGTGCCGTTTTTGAACTCCTTGACGATCTCCGCCGCGCCGTCGTCAGCGTAAAGAGTAGCCTCGGCAAGCTCCACGGACAATTCCGCGCTCATCGCTTTGGCGAGTCTTTTCGGCGAACCGTAGGCTTCATTGCCGTTTTCGTCTTCGGTAATTTTTGCGTAATACAGCATATCCAAGCCGATAGTAGCCATTATAATTCCTCCGTTTCATAATATTTTGCCGCGTCTATCACATAGTGATGATAACCCGTGTCGTTTTCGTGTCCGTTGTAACGCTTGTCGGTTATCGTGAAATCCGCCGCGAGGAGCTTTTTGCAGAGCCGATTTTTCAACTCCGTATAATTGCTTTTGGTGAAAATTGAAATTCTAACGTCTTGAATTTCAATTCCCGGAGCGTTGTCTGCGTGAAGTTCATAGGTGTCCGACAACGGTGTTAAAACCGCGTATTCATCAGGAGGTATTCCCGAAAACACGCCTGTTTCAACAGGCAGTCCGCAGTTTTCGATTATCTTTTTCAGTTCGGATAAAACGCTCATAATTTCTTTATCTCCTCCTCAAGTTGGGATTTCATCGCGTTTTCGCAAGCGGATTTTGCAGCCGTTTTTGCGGGTTTCAAAAACGGTTTTGCTGTCTGCCCGTGCCGCCCGTATTCAAGAATGTTTGCGATCTTCGCATTGCTCTGCCCGTCCGTTCTGTTTTCCGCAAAACCTATCTTGACGTTGAAATTTCCATCCTTGTCTTGCTTTGCTGAAGATGTGCCAAGTGCCGCCAAAAGCTGTCCTGTGGACTTTGACGACTTTTTGTTGCCGCTGCCTATAACGCTTTGCAAATTCGAGCGAACCTTTTTCTCAACGATCTCCGCGCCCGCTTTAAGGACTTCGGGAATTATTTCGTCAGTCTTTTCGCCGAGCCGAGAGATTTTCAAAAGGAACTCCTCCGGCATTTGCATAGTTGCTTTAGCCACTCGGTTCAACCTCCTTTGCGAGAACTTCAATGTACATTCCGCGACCTTTTACGTCCTCGACGGACGTTATCTCGAATGTTTTATTCCCGCATAAAATCCGCATTTCTGTTGTTACTTCCAAATGCGGAATTGTGCGAAAGCGGAACAAGTCCGTAGCTGTCGAGAATGCCGCCATATTCGCCCATTTTCCCGAGCCGTGCCGTCCTTCTCGATACGCGCGAACCGATGCGAGGACTTCGTTTGTTTCCGTCTTAAAGCCCTCATCATCGGTGGTTATTACCTTTCGTGCGATTTGAATTCTCGTGTTCATTTTTCCGAAACTCATCTCACACCGTCCACTTTCTGTCAAGCCGTAGCAACAGATTTACAGTATTCCAGACTTGTTGCGCGGCATTAGTATTGTCCGCAAAAAATCCTCCCGTTGAACCGTCACGGCTTTCATAGAAGTGGCTTGCAAGCATTATGACGGCTTGTTCCGTAGTAGGCGGCATTTCGTTTTCGGAGTAGAAATCCCGCTCCAAATGCTGATAGCTTTCCGCATAAGAAACAGCCGCATTGATATAGCTTTGGAGCAGTTTATCGTCCTCGGAATGTTCGAGAATAAGGTTCGCCTTTACTTTTTCGAGCAGAGTGTTCATCATAGCCGCCTCCTATTTTAAGTACCGCAGGAGAAACTTGTTTCTCTAGGCGGCTTTCATCTTCAAAAGCTGAATACCCTCCGGCAGGATAACCTTGCCGTCCACACGTTCCGTAGCGACATAACCTATCTGTCCGTTTGTAGCGTAAAGCTCATTCAAACGCTGAACCGTTCTGCCCGAACGGTCACCGATCCAGTAGTTCTTGAAGTCACCGAAAGCAACCGTAAGCGCTCCCGCCGCCATAGTCGGAACATAAGGCGAGGTGAAAATCTCATATCCGAGCAGTCTGTCCGGCTGTCCCGCCTGAACGGACGGCTGCCACAGATACGCTCCGTTCTGGTCTTTCAGCTTGCGGATAGCGGAGATAGTCGCGTCATTCATCAGGAATTTTGCGTTTCTACGGTATGGGGATTTCAGCGCGTATACAAGGCTGATGAGTTCATCGGCGGTTATTGCGTTATTCGCTACGGCGGTAACTCCCACCGTGCCGCCGTTCGCCGTAAAAATACCCGTAGGCTGATTTGTTCCCGTTCCGACACAGAAAGCCTGTTCTTCCGCGATACCAAAGGCGCGGGCGAACTCTTTCATCAGATAATCTTCAACATCGAAAGCAGAGTCTTGAAGTAGTTCCACACTCACACGGCAAAGGTCGGTCAGCTTGAAAGCGTCTATCTGTTTTTGACCGAAAGTAGGATTGCTCTCTGTGTAAGCCGCATTCTCCGCAGTCCACTGCGCTGTGGAATGTCCCGTAGCAACGGGAATTTTGCGCTCGTGCTGTGTGGTTATAACTTTCGCAAGAGAACGCACCACATTTTCTTCCTCAAGAGCCGTTACAATATCACGCTCGAACTCTTCAGGCACAAGGTAACCGCCATCTGCGTCCGTACCCTCGGAAAGGACATTGTGGACAAGCGCTTTGCCACGAAGATGTCTGTCGAAATCCTCTTTGTAAGCGTCAGACGCTCTGCCGACTTTTTCCGTCAAGCCCGCCGATTTTTCGGGAGTTTCCGTGATAGGCGTGTTCACGGGCTTATTGAGTTCCGCCTCAATAGCCTCTCTGCGTTCCATACGCTTTATCTCGTTGGTCATGCTGTCGAGGTCGCTTTCCATTTTGGAATAAGTTGCATCGTCCTCCGCAGACAGCACTCCCATGTTGTTTCTGTGGGTATCAAGAAAACCCTCCATTGTGTTCCAGAGTTTCGCTCTCTTATTTCTCATTTCGGTAATAGTCATGTCAAATTCCTCCTCAAAGTAACTTCTTGTACAAGGACGCTTTCAGTTCATCGACCGAGCGTCCTTGTGGTTTGTTTTCAATCGGCTTGTGGCTTGCCGTGTTGGTGATTTTGTTGATAAGCGTTCGTTCAACTGCCGATGCGGAGAATTCATAGCCCTCGATAATCGGCTCGGAATTGAGCTTATTATCCGTTAAAATATCGTCCGCAAAACCAAGCTCCATAGCTTTCTTTGCGTTCATCCATGTTGTATCGTCCATCATTTTGGCAAGCTGTTTTCTCGGCAAACTCGTCTTGATTTCATAAGCGTTAATTATGCTCTCTTTGACTTCCGACAGCATATCTATCGCTTTTTCCATATCCGCATGGTCGCCAAAAGCCATAGTCGCGGGATTGTGAATCATCATCATTGCGGTAGGAGCCATAAGCACCTTTGTTCCCGCCATAGCGACAACACTCGCCGCGCTTGCGGCAATTCCGTCAATCTTGACGGTTACATCATTTTTGTAGTCCATAAGCATGGTGTATATCTGACTTGCGGCTATGCAGTCGCCGCCGGGCGAGTTTATCCAGATCGTGATAGGACCGCTCCCGGCGAACAGTTCTTCCTTGAACATCGCGGGAGTAATGTCATCGTCAAACCAACTTTCCTCGGCTATTGTGCCGTACAATTCAAGCACTCTTTCCGTTGTTTCTGTGTCTGCTTGATTTTTCCAACTCCAAAACTTCTTGTTTTTCATCGGAGTTTTCCTCCTTTCCATTGTCTGTATCCGCAAATGCTCCCGCGCGTGAAAGCGGGAGCATATTGCCGTTTATGAGGTACAAATCGCCGCCGTCCTCTGCGGGAATACGGTCGAGATTTTCAAGCTCTCTGATGTCATTAGCCGACATCCAACCGTTCTGACGGGCGGTAGCGTAACCGTTCATGCGGCTTGCGTAATCTCCTCGGAGCAAGCCCTCAACATTGAACTTCACGAAATACGACTTTTTCTCATCGGGAGTGAGGAGCGTTCTCTGAATTGACTGTTCCCACCTCACCACCCACGGGTCAAGAGTGTATTTCACAAATTCAAGCGACTGCTGTTCAATGTTTGAAAAGCTCGATTTTTCCAAATCTCCCACCATGTGCGGCGGCACTCGGAAAATCCTCGCTATCTCATTTATTTGAAATTTCCTTGTTTCCAAAAATTGCGCTTGTTCGGGAGAAATTGAAATTGGTGTGTATTTCATGCCTTCTTCAAGCACCGCCACTTTGTTTGAATTGTGCGAACCGCCGAAAGTAGACTGCCAGCTTTCCCTAATTCTCTGCGGGTCTTTTAATGTCCCCGGATGTTCGAGAACTCCGCTCGGCTGTGCGCCGTTGGCGAAGAACTTACTGCCGTATTCTTCGGTAGCAATGGCAAGACCAATAGCGTTTTTCGCCATAGCTATGGGAGAATATCCCACCAAACCGTCAAATCCAAGTCCCGGAATATGCAAAACATCTGCTGGGCTTAATTTTACGGTCATTCCTTTCATGGTGTGCGCTTCATCGGAAGAACGGGTGTATTCGTAATAGAGCCGCCCGTCTGCGTCACGGTTCACGCTCATTTTATTTGGCATAAGCGGGTACAGAGAAACTACTTCGCCTTTGCCGTTGCGGATTATCTGTGCGTAGGCATTTCCCCATAAAAGCAAGTGCGTCATAAGTGTTTCCCGAAACACGAATGAACTCATTTCGGGATTCGGCTCATCGTGCAAAAGTAAGTACAAAGAGTGATCGAAAGCCTTTTCTTTCCCGCCATCATCCTTGTAGCGGTAAACGTGCAATGGAAGTCCCGCTATCGCCTCGGACAAGATACGCACACAAGCGTATACTGCTGTCATTTGCATTGCCGAACGCTCCGTTACTGCTTTCCCCGCTGAGCTGCTGCCCATATAAAAGGCAAAACTGCTGCCGGGTGTTCGGTTTTGGGGCTTGTCGCGGGATTTGAACAAGCCGGAAAAGATACCCATATTGAATCACTTCCTTCTAAAAATGAGCATAAGAAAAGCACCTCCGAAGAGATGCTTTCTTGTGTTATTATTCCAATTACCTTAATTCTGCGGATATTTTAAGGGCAAACCGCAAGCATTAAGGATCATTCGTTCCTTACATATCGTGTGTTCCTTGAGACACCGATACGCTTGATTTGACCTGCCTTTACCATCTTACCCAGAACAGATTCCACTGTTGTCGGGCTGATATCCGGGTGAATGGCACAGATCTCCGCTTTGGATATAGGCGTCAAGCTGCCAAGTACAGTTGCTTCGATGCGGGCGGTCTTTGTGACTTTCTTGCCATGCACGATGGCAAACCG
The DNA here is from genome assembly GCA_910587135.1 of uncultured Oscillospiraceae bacterium. Lineage (GTDB taxonomy): Bacteria > Bacillota > Clostridia > Oscillospirales > Ruminococcaceae > CAG-115. Next base: position 34,870 of record CAJULF010000014.1, on the reverse strand, counting down.
TTTGTCCAGTTCCTTATAGCACATATACAGGGTAGAGAGGAAATTCTGCATAAACGGGAAGTAGTCGTTCTCGTTAGTGTTCCAGCCATCCGAAGACTGTTGTAGTGCCTCATAATAGTATGCCTTGCAGTTATTGATCTGCTCCTCAAAAGAAATGTACTTACCGGCATCAAAACCGTTTTTGTAAAGAAGCAGAAGCGACAGAAGCCGCGACATTCTGCCGTTGCCGTCCCTGAACGGATGGATGCAGAGGAAATCCAAGATCACGCAGGGAATCAGCAGAAGCTGATTGATGTTTGCATTGGAGCAAGCGTCTGCATAGGCAAGTTCTAATTGTTCCATAGCTGCTTTCGTCTCGGCTGCGGGGGTCGGACGGAAGCGAACGCTTCGAGTGCCGTCCGGTGCGACCTCTAAAATCACATTGTCTGTATTCTTGTATTGTCCGGCAAATTCATACCCGGCAACAGACATCATCATCTCATGCAACCGGAGAATATCCCGTTCATTGAAAGACAGATGCTCATATCCGGTATGGATGGCATTCAAAGCATCACGGTAGCCGGCGATCTCCGCCTCGTTGTGATTCAGTGGTGCGCTGCTCCGGTTCACGATTTCCGCAATACGCCGATCACTGGTGACGATACCCTCGATAGCGTTGGAGCTTTTGACTGACTGTACCTTTGCCACGGCTTCCAATTCGGTGAAAACCTGCGCATATTCTTCCTTTCGAACGCCTGCAGCGGTGCGCAATGAATAGATACTCCCGGTCATACCGATAAGGTTTGCGGGGAGCAAACCGTTATCCAAAAATGAATAATCAAACTTTCTCACAATATCCCTCCGTTTCTGCATATTATTATACCACTTTATATGCAGAAAGTCAAGTAGATTAAGGGAATTTTCTGCATATATTTTGCTTTATTATGTGCAGAAAAGAGATTTTTATGCATAAAATCAGAGAAACAGTAGCCCTCTCGAATCGTAGACGCTCTCGCCTGTGTCATTTCCGCACCGAATTGCCCTGTCGAGAGCCATAATTGTGGCGATAGCACCGTCAATCTTCTCGGTGGACTTCTCCTTGTCTGCCTTGATGTTTCCGGCGGGATCGGTGCGAATAAAAATGTTGTCCATATTCCACCGCAAGACGGGATTGCCGCCGTGAGCGATTTTCTGTTCAAGCGTGAGTTTCATCAGTTCTTTTGTTGGCGGGCTCATATCCTTGAAACCCTGTCCGAACGGAACAACGGTGAACCCCATGTTCTCCAAATTCTGTACCATTTGAACTGCTCCCCAACGGTCAAAAGCTATCTCGCGAATATTAAACCGTTCGCCGAGTTTCTCGATAAACTTCTCGATAAAACCGTAATGCACCACATTCCCCTCGGTGGTCTGAATAAAGCCTTGACGCTCCCAAACATCATAAGGAACGTGGTCGCGGTTAACTCTCAAAGTTAGCGTTTCTTCGGGAATCCAGAAGTACGGCAGAATTTGAAATTTATCTTCCTCGTCTAACGGCGGAAAAACAAGCACGAAAGCGGTCAAGTCGGTGGTAGACGAAAGGTCAAGCCCGCCGTAGCAGACTCGACCTTCAAGTTCTTCTTTGTTTACCGCAAAACTGCATTTATCCCATTTCTCCATAGGCATCCACCGCACGGCTTGTTTTACCCACTGATTCAAACGCAGTTGTCTGAAAGAATTTTCCTCGCCGGGATTTTGTCTTGCGGAATCGCAAGCCGCCTGAACTTTGTCAATGCCTATGGTTTCACCAAGCGAGGGATTTGCTTTCTTCCAAACCTTTGGGGAAGTCCAATCCTCACCCTCGTCTGCTCCGAAAACGACAGGGTAAAAAGTGCTGTCAATTTTTCTGCCCTCAAGAATGTCCTTTGCCTTTTGGTGAGTTTCGTAGCAGATACTGTTGGTGTCCGTTCCCGCCGTTGTAATAAGGAAATACAGCGGCTGCATACGAGCATCACCGCTGCCCTTTGTCATAACATCGAACAGCTTTCTATTCGGCTGAGTGTGCAGCTCATCAAATACAACACCGTGTATATTAAAGCCGTGTTTGGAATAAGCCTCGGCTGAAAGCACTTGATAAAACGAATTTGTCGGAAGATAAACAATCCGCTTTGTAGCCGTGAGTATTTTTACCCGCTTGTTCAAAGCCGGACACATTCGCACCATATCCGCAGCAACATCAAACACAATAGCGGCTTGCTGTCTGTCAGCGGCACAGCCGTAAACCTCGGCTCGTTCCTCGCCATCACCGCAACAAAGCAAAAGAGCGATCGCCGCAGCGAGTTCGCTCTTTCCGTTCTTTTTGGGAATTTCAATGTATGCCGTGTTGAACTGCCGATAGCCGTTTGGTTTCAAAATTCCGAACAGGTCACGGATTATCTGTTCTTGCCAGTCGATTAACTCGAACTGCTTTCCCGCCCACGTTCCTTTGGTGTGGCACAGGCTCTCGATAAAGGCTACCGCAAAGTCTGCCGAGTCCTTATCGTAGCGGCTGTCCTTTGCCTTGAACTTGGTGGGCTTGTATTTTTTCAGCTTTCGCAAAATCTCACCTCAATCAAAAAAAGCGGAACTTTCGCTCCGCTTTGCTTTGCTGTACACTTATACCTGTTGAGTACGATGTATGGTTTCCAGAATTTGCTCTTGCTCTGCGGGTTTAACACCGATACTTTCAAGAGCCTCTCTTGTGCCGCAATCAGGGCAGATAGGGGAGTTGTCAACTCTCGATAAGGCGGGAACTCCCTTGTACTCCGCTCCGCATTTAGGGCAAATCCTAACCGCGAAATTTCCGCTTTCTTTCATCAAGCACCCTCCTAACTCGCTCCAAAGTCCGCTTTAAAATCCGCTTATCAAAACCGAAATCCTTGTAGCCTTGCAAGCAAGTTTTAAGATAAAACTCGTTTGGCAAGCCTATCTCGCTGTCCTCGTTCATAAAGTACACGAACGCTTTTACCGTTTTCGCTGTCCCGACTTTTAAGGGGGTCATGTCAACCGTTACCGTGTCCTTCGAGTAGAACCTCGGATACCCCTCGTAGCGGTCGAGCGCGGCTTCATCGGTGGCTGTCACTTCCCAAACACCAACAGGAACTTTGCCGCCGATTTTCGGGTCAATCGAGAGGTAATACCCACTCCCCGAACCTCTAAATGTCAGCGTGTGGTTGTGTAGAATTGCCTTGCCTACCGCTTTTGCATTGGGACAGCGGTACTTCATTTGCGACATATTAAGGTTACTTCCATAGGCTAAATAATAGCGTTTTGCCATTTATAATACGTCCTTTCAAAAGGGCAATTTTGCTTTTGAAAAGCACCCTTCTACCACCTAAAGACCGCCGTAGCGGTCGGTGGGAGGTATAAGGCTACCTTCCTTGAGCCCTTCAAGCGGCTCTGCCGTTGCGGAATGCGGTATCTCCATCAAGCCGCTTGGTGAGAACCTCTCTCGCCGTTGCAAATTCTTCTCCAATAAAGCCGAGCCTTAAAAGCCAAGTTCTCATAGCGTACTTGGGGTTTTCGGTTTGCTGGGGCTTAGGGCTTGCGGTCTTGACTTCCTTTGCCATTTCGGAAAGCGCCAAGCAAAGCTGAATATAGCTTTTGAGCTGTCCTGCGTGAAGTCCGTTCTGCTTGCCGTTGCTCGGAGCATCGAATTGGAAAAGTCTGAACTCGACCGTTCCCTTTGTGAATGTCGCGTGAAGGTTCAGCATATGGTAGCGGCTGTCGTTGTAGTGGGCGTCCCGACCGTAGTTCGCGTTCTGAGTGCCGTACCAAATGTCCGCAAGCTGTGCCATCGTTGTGGGCTTTTGCTTGTTGAGTTTCGCTAAGAAGTTGGGGTTTACCGTTCTGCAGTAACGGTTCATTCTGCGGCTGTCGAGGTTGAGTGCGCTTGCAAGGAGCTGCTCGTGGCTTGCCATAATGTTTGCCAAGTTCCTCAAAGTCTGCGGCGTATGCCCTTTCGCACCGATGTGAATGTGTACCCCGCAGCCCCTTGTCGCATCGCTCTTGGCTCCTGCCCTGCGAAGTCTGCGTATCAGTTCTTGCAAGATTTCGATGTCTGCGTAGGTGAGGATCGGGGTCACAAGCTCGCACTTTTCGCTGTCGGGTCCCGCTATGCTTACGTCCTTTTGGAATTTCCACTCGCGCCCCTCGCCGTCCCAAACGGAGTAGGTTTCGTAGCCGTTTCTGCGGTCGGTGTATTCAAAGCGGCTTGTTCCGAAGAAGTCTGCCGCAATCTTCGCTGCGTTCTCTCGGGTGATGTTGTTCATTTCAACCTCAACCCCGATGGTCTGTTTCTTCATTTCGGTGATTTGCTTGGTGGTTTTCTCGCTCATTGTAATGTCCTCCGTTTTGTGTTTTTCCGTGGGGCTGTTCCCTTTCGGTAACTGTATATTAACTCTAAAACGGATAAATAGCAAGCGGTTTAGCAACAATATATCTCACAAAAAATACACGGCGGTCTTGTGTATTTTAGCCGCTGATTTTCCGAACCTCATCCACCCTGAACAGCACATTAAGACCGCACCCATTGTCCCAATTCACGAGGATTGATTTTGTCAATATCACTTGACACAATTTACGCAAAGAATTTTAGCAAGTTTTTGTTAATTCCGCCCAAATATCCACGGAGCGTAAGCGGAGTGGATATTTGGGCGGGCGGATTACGCTGCGGCGTTTAGCGCTGCATAATACCGCCGCCGCTTTTCGGCAGGCGGCATATCGCCAATCGCCGAACATATCCGCCGATTGTTCCAATAGCTCATAAAGTACCGCCAAATAAGTGTTTTCAGCTCCTCTATCGTGTAATTTTCCGGTTTGCGTCCGCGAAGATAAAACAGCTCGTTTTTCATTCGCGCCCACATACTTTCGCAGCGAGCGTTATCGTGGCATCTTCCTCCCGCGCTGTTCATGCTTTGGCGGATACCAAAACCCGCTATCGCGGTACGGTATTTTTCGCTTGTGTACTGACTTCCGCGATCGGAATGAACTATCGCAGAACGCATATCGGGATAGCTGTGACACGCATCCTCCAGTGTTTTGACGCACAATTCGGCGCGCATATTATCGTCCATTGAAATCCCCAGAACCAACGCGTCGTAGCAGTCAAACATCGCCGACACATAGAGCTTTCCGTCTTTGGCGGGAACCTCCGTGATGTCCGTAACGCTTTTTTCGCAGGGTTTGTCGGCGTTAAAATCCCTCTGTAACAGGTCGTCGGACTTATGGGCTTCACGGTCTGCTTTGGTGATCCCGTTGGGCTTACGGCGCGGAGCGTGATCCGCTCCGATCGCTGCCATTACACGGTAGACCGTTCGTTCACTCGGTATCTTTTCTTCGGGATATTTCAGCTTTAACGCCGAATACATTCGCTCACGTCCATAGGTATCGTTGCACTCATCCTCGGCGATCACCAGTGTGATCAGCTCCGCTAAATACTTATACTTCCAAGGCTTGACCCTGTTATCCATGTAATTATAAAACGCCTGCCGAGATACATCCAGCGCTCGGCAATAGAAGCTGATTTTTTTCTTGATCGTGCCGTCTTCAGTCTTTTTTGCTATGAACTTTAATCGTTCCCTTTTCCCGACTTCCGACGGCTCGCGGCGAAAAAAGCTGACGCCTCCTCCAAAAACTCATTCAGCTCATTGAGACGCTTGATCTCTTTCTCTTGTGCTTTCAATTGCTTGCGTAACTCCTGTACCTCTGCCGCAAGCGTCAGTGCGGTTTCAGGTGTTTGCTCACCTTTTCCCGGGTCTACCTCGCCCTTCTTTGCCTTGTGTACCCATGTCCCCAAGGTGTTTTTCGGAACGCCAAGCTCCTCCGCCGCGCGCTTCGTTCCGATCTCTTTTGCAAGCTTCAATGCCTGCGCCTTAAACTCGTCCGTGTATGTCCTTGCTTGTCCCATACCCGACACCATCCTTTCCTTTTCATTATAATTCTATTACATGGATTGTGTCAAGTTTTATTATACAACATCAGATAGAGCCTGTGTCGTCAACTCCGCGAACCGTGCCTCTCGTACCGATTGGCGGAGCTTGCGGGTCATCCATTTTTACAAGTTCAACCCGACTGCCAACAGGGTACTGGCGGCGCATATTTTCAACCATTTTCTTACTCGGAAATTTCACGGTCAACACCTCCATTCCTAAACGCCGAACTTCCTGTGAGGTTCTTCAAAAGAATTTTCCGTTCCTCCTTATATTCCGCACCAATAAATCCCAAGCGTAGCAGGAAACACCGAAAAGCGTACTTTTCGTTCTCTACAGGCTTTTCTTCTTTTTGCGAAGACTTGTGTTCTCGACTCATTTCGCAAAGTGCAGAAATAAGATGTGTAACCGCTTTCACGGCGTCCGCATCTGCATTGAAAAGCCAAGGAAACAAAACCGTGTCCTCCGTCAGTTCGAGCGTTACCTCGTCAAGCCCGAGAGCCTTTCGGAGCAGCTCGCGCTTTGATGTGATAAGGTTCTTCAAGCTGTCGTAGTTGACCATGTTAAGCGGCATTGAGATCGTGACTTTGGTCGGTTCCTCGGCGATTTGCTTTACCGCTGTTCCCTCGGTGTTTTGCTCTGCCGTAATTTTCTCGGTACTGTCGGCTGCCGCGAAACCCCTCAATGCAAGCTGTTCAAGCAAGTTTTCAATTTCCTCGCTGTCGGCTCTGTCATCGAATGTGACCGTGCCGTTTTTATCCACCGTGAAGTAATCGATTTGGTAAGCCGCCGAGGGCATTCCGAGGTATTTCGGCTTGACCTCAAGTATCTCGCCCATCGCCTTGACCAACTCTTTACGTTCTGCGCCTGTTCTGTTGAATTCGATTGACATTGTGAAAACCTCCTTTGTTTTCGGTAGCCACATATTAACTCTTTCGGCGCAGAATAGCAAGCGACTTTTGTAATAAAAATCGGATTCTGCGTATTACACAAAACCCGACAGCTTATTTAGTTGATTATGTGGACTTCGCACGGCTTGCCGAGCTGCTTGCAGTGGTCGATCACAAATTTAGTGCCGCGAGAACTGCCATCCCAAAACGCAAGCACCAGATCGGCATACTCAATAATCTGTATGTTGCGTTTCAGTGGCGCAGAGCGTCCGAACTTATCGTACTTCGGCAAGAATTCGGTGAGTTTCAAATTGTGTTGTTGAGCATATTCTCTCGCAATTGTGTCAACTCCACGCGCTCCGCCCGATACGATCTCCGTTGTTTCTTTCGGAATGTACTCACCGATGTTCACGTTTTCTATTCCTCTCGAACCAATAACAGCCACTTTCATAAAAATTCTCTCCTTTGTCAAAATAGTAGATATACCGTATATCTATCAACAACATTATACCACAAAATAATGTTAAAATAAATATACAATATATCTAAAATAGGAGAAAATTTTATGGCAATAAAAAGCGTATCTATACGAATAGAAGAAGAAATGCTGAAAAAATTCGCTTATGTAGCGGATTTTGAGGGACGCTCAGTCAACAGCCACATTCTTGCGCTTATTCGGCGGGAAATAAGGGCTTTTGAAAAAGAAAACGGCACTATTGATATAGACGGAGAGATACCGCCCGAACTGAACATCAAGCCCACTCGGAAGAATTGAGCCACGCTATTCCCGCAAGCACGACAACCACGCACGGCAAAGCTACGCCGTTTCCCCACATCTTGTATTCTGCGCTGTCAGAGCGCGGATTTTTTAGCCATTTGAGTATTTGCTTGTCGGATTTCGGCTTGCTTGAACTTCCTGTTATTTTTCGGTGTGTTTCAAAGACCTCTCGCCAAAACTTCAAATCCTCATCGGTAGGAACATCTGTTTCCAAATCATCGCACCACCAGTCGGGGAAACCTTGTAATCTCGCACATTCGGTCGGTGTCAGTCGGCGAACGATATATTCCGTATCGTTTATCAATGGCGGGTCTTTGTAATCGGTAGCAACAAGAGTGTTCGCCAATTCCTCCTCGGCTCTGGTGAAAAAGGAGGCCTTGCTTATACTGTATGTGGGGTGAGCCACGGCACCAGGCCCTTTTGCTACGATAGGTGGTTCGAGTTCCTGTTCAACTGCGATACCAAACTGAGCGTTTTTGCCTTGATTAAAGGCGGATCGGTCGATACCGTAAGCCACACCATGCTGTTCCGTTGCGTTCAACGTGTAGCTGACATCTTCCTCGGAAAAGCCCGCGCCCTTGTGCGATGGTCTTGCGCCGTTTCCCTCGATTGATACAACAGCCATACCACCCTGATTGCAAGTGGGATTTCCGCCGTTCACATCTAACGTCCGCGCGGTTACCGCTTTGTAAAAGCCGCTGTGGGGATTATCCGATTTCATCGAGTTGCTACCCTTGGAGCAAATCCCGAAAACGACCGCCACACCGCCCTGATTGGAGTCGGGAGCGTTCCCGCCCGTGTCGATAGTCCTCGCCGTATCGGTTTCGTAGCAGTTCTGCCGAGCGTTTTTCGTACCCTCGGTCGTGAAACGAACATCAAATGTTTTCTCTACAACAAACGGCTGATTGTTGCCGCCCGTTCCGTAAGTAGAGGAAACGGTCGGAGCAACTTCATCAAGTTGTCTGTATCTCGTGTCTTGCGAGTGATTTTCAAAGCATACCGCTGCGGGAACTGTCCCGGCTCGGAGCGTGGGCGAGGTTTCTTCATCATAGCCAATGCTACGAGATTTCGCCGAATGCTCTGTGCAAAATCCCGCTGAGTTTATACTCTTTTCGATTGATGTTCCAGAGCCTTTTTCAGCACTTCCGGCAGTTCTTTGCCACGATCTGAAGCCCTCCGCAGAATACCCAGACAAGCCCTCGGACTCAAATAATATTTTTCCGGCACATTCGGAATCAAAATCTGCGACAAGGTAGATGCGTTTTCTTCTCTGGGGAACTCCCCAATATTGCGCGTCAAGCACTCTCCAAGCGACCGAGAATCCGTTTCCCACGATCTCTCCGGCTGATCTCCACTTTTCAGATTGAGGAACTGAAACTGTATCGTCTCCGATCTTGCAGACCTCTTCGAGGACGCAGCGGAAATCGTCTCCCTTGTTTGAGGAAAACGCGCCGGGGACGTTTTCCCAGACAATGTATCTTGGATATTTTCCATTTGTAGCGCACCTCATTTCTTTTATAATTCGGACTGCCTGATAGAACAATCCCGACTGTTCGCCGTTCAAGCCCTCCCGCTTTCCCGCGATGCTCATGTTTTGGCAAGGGCTGCCAAAGGTGATGATATCCACAGGCGGCAGCTCCGCGCCGCTCAGCTTGGACACATCGCCGAAGTGCTGTATCTGCAGAAGTCGTTTCGTAGTTACTCGAATGGGGAAAGGTTCTATTTCCGAACTCCAAAGCGGAGTTATACCGCAGAGCATACCGCCGAGCGGAAATCCGCCCGAACCGTCAAACAGGCTGCCGAGCGTCAAATCGTTATTTTTCATCGTTCAACCGCCTTTTCAGTTCTGTAAAAAACGCTTTATCCGTGACGGACTTTCCGGCACGGACACACTCATCTTCAAAATCAAAACGGACTTCGAGTTCTTCCACGCTGTAATCGGCGCGAAACTTTCTCCAAGTCCGTTTATCCCATTCTTTCAACTTTTCCCAGAGGTTTGGAAAGTTTTTGTAAAGCTGCCGCAGTTCTTTAAGCGACTGCAAAGGACAGCACCAGCACGAAACTCTGTGAAAGATGTCGTACAAGCCGCCCCAATCGTAACCACGCTCATAGCAATATCTCAAGCAGTCCGATTCGGTCATATTCCAATCGACAAGCGGATGCCTGTGATTGGAATTTTTGTTGCGCTCACGCTCTAAGCGATATTGCTCATCTGCGGCGATACCGACATATTCGATCACGTTGTATTCCTGCCGCAGCTTACTCAGAAAGCGTTCTCGCGGCACATCTTTTAGTCTGGAAGTACACCACCTCATTCTCGGTCCAGCCCAGCCGTAACCGCAAAACTCCGCACCGAACTTTTGGATAACGGGAGAGTTCAGTTTGCGCTTTATAGGTTTGTCGAACATCAGATATTCGAACGTTTCATCAGCCTTGATCCGCGTTATCTGCCTTCCGATGTTCCTTTCGAGCCTGTCTAAGTGTTCATACATCGCGGGAAACTCAAGCCCCGTATCACAAAACAGAATACAGTCGATTGACATTTCGCGCTCTATCATTCCGAGCAGCATTGCCGTGGAATCTTTCCCGCCGGACAGACTGACCACATGATAATCCGGCTTATTCATTCGGCTCCACCTCTTTCGCAATCTCGGAATAGGCTATTTCTGCGCCGTCACGTTCCACAAACACATCATCGCTCTGTCCGTCCTTGAACTGAATGTACCTCTTGACCGCCACATCAACGAACTTCGGTTCAAGCTCCACACCGTAACAAATTCTGCCAAGCTGTTCACAAGCCATAAGAGTTGACGCGGAGCCGAGAAAGCCGTCCAAAACAAGACCATTCGACTGCGTACACTGCTTTATGAGGTATGCGATAAGCGGAACAGGCTTGCTTGATGGGTGACCGCACCCGTCCTCTTTGCTGTTTTTGATACCGTCAAACTCAAAAACATTTGTCTGCTTTTGGTCGCCGTACCAGATATGTTTTCCGTCCTTTCGCCAACCCCAAATGATAGGCTCGGAGTTGAATTTCCAATCGGTCCTCATAAGCGGCGCTCTCGGCTTTTTCCAGATAAGCCCCGCGCCGACTTTGAATCCTGCGTCCTCAAAAGCGTCATAAAACACACGAGTTTTCATGGTAGCATAAAATTCGTAAATGGACGCATCCTTTGACATCGCGTTTTTGAAGTTCGTGAACACTTTCATCAAGAACTCATAGCCTTGTTTATCGTTGAGGTTGTCGTTCTTAATCGTGCCGGATTGATTTTTCAAATTTACAAAATAGGGAGCGTCCGTGCAAACCAGATTGACCTTGGTATCGCCGAGCAGCTTTTCAAATGTTGACTGGTCTGTGGAATCACCGCAGATAACTCTGTGCTTTCCGATATGCCACACATCGCCGGCTTTCGAGAAACACGGCTTTTCGAGTTCCGCGTCCACATCGAAATCATCTTCTTTGGCATCGGAATCCGTTTCAAACAAATCGGCGAGTTCCTTTTCGTCAAAGCCCGTTAAACCTACATCGAAGTTCTCCGCTTGAAGATTTTCTATCTCGATTTTCAGAAGTTCCTCGTCCCAATCCGCATCAAGAGCCATTCTGTTGTCGGCGAGTATGTAGGCTTTCTTTTGAGCGTCCGTCAAGTGGTCGGCAAATACACAGGGGATTTCCGAAATGCCCTCGGCTCTTGCCGCAGTAACTCGTCCATGTCCCGCTATTATTCCATAGTCTTTGTCAATGATTACGGGATTGATAAAGCCAAACTCCCGCAAAGACGAGCGGAGCTTGTTTATCTGCTCCGCAGAGTGCGTCCGAGCATTGTTGGCATAAGGAATTAATTTGTCAATACTAACAAGCTGAAATTGAGTTGTGGTTTTCACTTGATATTCCTCCTCATCAATACTCGGTGCAGTCCTTTTCTTGCATCGGCAATATTTCCTTTTAGAGCCTGTCCCTTAATCGTCTTGTACTGCTGAACGGAAAGGCTTTTCTTGTTTTCCTTTAACTGCTTGAAAAATTCGCACGTCTTATCCATTTAATTTCCTTTCTTAGAGCGCAGCAAGCGTTCCATCACATCATCTTGCGGAGTGCCTTGAAACTCCACCGAGCAATTCTCACGCACGATTTGATAAATCTGATACCACGCTTGATTCACCTGTTTGGTGAACTGCTGGAGCATAGACACATACGGACTCGCGATTGCATTTCCCGTAGTAGGGTGCTTTGCAAGAAAACCGTACTCCGAAATGCAGCGTTCACATTGTATTTGCCGAGCGACCGACATTGCGTACTGGTTTATAAGCTGAACGTTGACGAACTCCGTGCAGCCGATTTTCTTCAGCCACTCCCACGTTTCCGTGAAAATTTCCTCCGCGCAAAGTTCGATTCCGTTTTTCTGATGTTCTTTCATGTAATCTTTAACAGGCGGCATATCCTCACCCTCAAGATTGGGAGCGTCCGGCAAATCTATAATCTTTGCGGATTTGCCCTCTTTGATTTTATCCGTCAGCGGCTTTCTTTTCGGACCGCTCCCCGGACGTGCGCCGCCCCTTGCTGTTCCGTCTTTTGCCAATCGCTCACCCCCCAAAAAATACGGGGTTATTACCCCGTTTGAATATGAATTTTTGCACACAGAGCCCCGCGCCGCTTGCCGTGTGAAACGGTTTTAGAGATTTCTACCGCCCCACCCGTCAGTTGACAGTGTAGAGTTGACAGTTATTTTCTGCCGCTGTGAATAATTTCATGACAAGAAAAGCATAGCGACATCAAATTGCTTTCCTCATTCGTTCCACCGTCAGCTAAAGGTTTCTTGTGGTGAACCAACACAGCGGGTGTGTAGCGTCCCTCGGACAAGCACCGTTCGCACAGCGGGTGAGCGGAGATGTATCTGCCCCGGAGCTTTCTCCACGCTCTTCCATAACGCTCGTTGCTGTCATAGCTGCGAGAGAACTTGTTGTAGTGTGCGTTCATCAGCTTTGCGTGTTCCTCGCAGTACACACCGTCCGCTAACTTCGCACAGCCGGAGTAGCGGCACGGACGCTTTGGTTTTCTCGGCATTTAATTCACTTCTTTCTAAATCGAACAAAAAAATAAAAATATTATAATATTTCGTACGATTTTGCTTGACAATTCTCAAATAATCGGATATAATATAATTAAAGAACCAATGAAGGAGGGTTTATTATGACTGTAACTGCAACAGAATTCAAGACCAATTTTGGAAAATACCTTGAACTTATTGCTCACGAGGATATTTTCATAACTCGTAACGGAAAAACCATTGCCAAAGTGGTAAATCCGCAAATTTCCGCAGTTGATTCTCTGCGCGGTATGCTTAAAGATGTTCCGGATGATGTTGATCTCGATTCTTTGAAAGAGGAGCGTTTATCCAAATATGAAAATCATGGTTGATACTAACATCATAATTGACGTACTCCTTGAAAGAGAACCGTTCGTTGAAGATTCATACAAGCTGCTATCATTGTGTGAAAACCACAAGATAGACGGATTTGTTTCAGCATCCTCGATTACCGATATTTATTATTTGGTAAGAAAGCATACTCACAGCACGGATTTAGCGTATAAGGCTATTGGCAAAGTCCTTGAGATCGTCAAAGTTTGCAGTGTAACAAACAATGACGTTTTAACGGCTTACCAGAAAAAAGCCAAGGATTTTGAAGACTGCCTTGTGGCTGTTTGCGCCAAATCCATAAACTGCGATTATATCGTTACGCGAAACGGTAAAGATTTTGAGGGCTTCGATATTCCAATAATCTCACCTACCGAATTGTTCCAAAATCTGGTATAACAAAAAGCACTCGAACTGCTTCGAGTGCCTTTATCATATTTCGCTGATTATATCATACCACAAAGGATAGGCTGACTTCAAGTGTTTCTATACGACATATAGTGACAACTTTAAGGAACCTTTATGTTTTTCAGTCCACGGTCATGAATGCGGTATAAATGCCGGACGCTGTACTTCATTTCAGCGGCGATTTCTTTCCACGACAAAAAACTAAGGTAACGTTTCTCCAAAACGATACGTTCGTCCGGATTATCCAATGCCTGAATTGCCGCCGCGATTTCGATTTTAAGCCGCACAAGCCTGTCGATATCGGAGTTGATTTCGTTTTTCAAATCCACGATTTTGCACACCGTATTTTCAAGCTGAGAGTTTCCGCGATTCGGATTTCTCGGCATACCCGAAACCGCCGCTGTGCATTTCTGTGCCAAATCGTTTAACTGCCGCACTTGCTCCAACTTTGAATCAATTTGCTGATTCAGCAGAAAACTCTGCGATAAATATTCTTTAGCCGTCATACTTCCACCTCCGCTTTTACTGCGGCAATCAATGCCGCCTGTGTACCGTCCTTTTTTTGCAGTGCCTTTAAAATCTGCTCATCAATAGTGCCTTTTGTGACAATGTGCTGAATCACCACGGTATTTTCTGTTTGCCCTTGCCGCCATAATCTCGCGTTTGTCTGCTGATACAGCTCCAAGCTCCAAGTTAAGCCGAACCACACAATCGTGTTCCCACCGCTTTGCAAATTTAAGCCGTGTCCCGCACTCGCCGGGTGAATTAACGCTACGGGTATTTCGCCGTTGTTCCATCGCCGTATACTTTCGTCCGTGTCGAGTTTGGAAAAGGGGATATGCAGCTTTTGCAGCCGCTTGCAAATTCTCTCGTAATCGTGCCTAAACCAGTAAGCCACAAACACGGGTTTCCCATTTGCTGACTCGATAATGTCTTCAAGAGCGTCAAGTTTTTGCTGATGTATCTCGATTATATTTCCGTCATCATCATAAATCGCACCGTTCGCCATTTGGCAGAGCTTGTTCGACAGAGCCGCTGCATTAGCTGCCGTTATTTCTCCGTCAGAAGTTTGGAGAACCAGTTCGGCTTTCATCTGCTCATACTTTTTGCGTTCGTCCTCGGATAGACTGACGGTGTATTCGCTTGAAATAAGCTGCGGCATTTTAAGAAAATCCGTTGATTTCATCGAGATTGTGATGTCGGAGATTTTTTCATATATCCGCTTTTCGGCAAAAGGTAAAGGCTTGTAGCTGTAAACTATCTGCCCATTGCGTTTATCCGGCTGAAAATACTGATTTCTGTACTGCCCGATAAATCTTCCCAGACGCTCTCCCATATCCAGCAGTTTAAACTCCGCAAACAAGTCCATAAGTCCGTTGGAACTCGGTGTTCCCGTCAAACCTACTACTCGCTTTATCTTCGGTCTGACCTTCATAAGTGACTTGAACCGCTTTGTTTGGTGGTTCTTGAAACTCGACAGCTCGTCTATTACAAGCATATCGAAGTCAAACGGAGTGCCGCTCTCCTCAATGAGCCACTGGACGTTCTCGCGGTTGATTATGTAAATGTCGGCGGAAGTTTTGAGGGCTGCGATTCGCTCTTGCTCCGTGCCGACCGCCACAGAATAACGCAGATTTTGGAGATGATCCCATTTCCTTATCTCGTCTGCCCATGTTGTCTTTGCTATCCTCAAAGGTGCAACTACAAGCGCTTTATGCACCTCAAAGCTGTCAAACAGCAAGTTGTTTATTGCCGTCAGCGTTATGCTCGTTTTGCCTAAGCCCATATCGAGGAAAATCGCCGCAATGGGGTGATTTTCGATATACTCGGTCGCATAAGTTTGATAGCTATGAGGACTGTATTTCATCAATTATCCCTCCGATCTGCTCAATGCCGTCAATGACATACACCTTGAAACCAAGCCGCCGCAGAAATCTGTGCCTTGCAAGCTGCAGCGGTCGTGGCTTTTTGCCCGGCGATTTCAGCTCCGCAAATGCCATTTTCCCATTGGGAAGAAGTATAAGGCGGTCAGGCATTCCGTCAAATCCCGGCGATGTGAATTTTAAGGCGATGCCGCCGTGAACCTTGACGGAAAGACGCAACTTTTCTTCAATTTCTTTTTCACGTTTCACAAGTTTCCTCCATTTCGCAATACTAAGCCATCTGTGACGGTCGTTGACGGTCGTATATTAAACTTTATATAGAGAGAATTTTTCCCTAAAATTTCTGCCCTAAAGGGGTTTTATATATTAACTGTCAACGATCGTCACATTCGCTTTATAAAGCCATTTTTCACTGATCCGAAAAAACCGATTTTACACGAATACCATAAACCATAGCGCCTGTCCTTGATTTATGCTTTTCGTAACCTGCAAGTTCAAGTGCGGCATAAAAATCCGAGGTACTTCTCGCGAACTCGCCGGTTCTCATGCAGAACGCACGGTATTCCTGATAGAATTCACCCGATTTTTGTGTGTATGAGGGGTCGACCTCGCAGCACTCGTCAATGAAGATAGACAGCCAGTCGGAGCTTTCCCGATACTGTCCGATAGCGTCCTCTACGCATTTAGGAAGAGGTAAATGAAAATCGTTCTCGATAGTATTTTTCGCGCCCTCGATTATCCACGACAGCACCGCCCCGCCCGCTTTATTAAACAGATAATCGGAATAATTCTTGATGTCAGCCTTGCCCTTGATCGTTGCATTAAAAGGAATTACGATAAGCCGCCGCCATGTGCCTTCATCGCTTGCTCCGACTCTCGGAAGGTGGTTCGTATACAGTACAAGCGTATGCGTAGGCGTATACTTGAACGGGTCTTTATACTTCTTCTCCGCACCGACTTCATCGGTGCTGCAAAGTTGCTTTACAACACTTGTGTTGAGCCTTACGCCCTCTTCAAGCTCCGCCGCAATAACAAGCCGCTTTCCTTTAAGTTCAGCCATTTCGGGCTTTACGTTACGCTTGCAGCCGACCGTTAAAGCATCCGCCGAAATAGTGCCGCTGTACGTTCCGAGAATTCGGGCTATCGTGTTCCAAAACGTGGATTTGCCATTGCTTCCTTGACCGTAGGAGATTATAAGTGCCTCCATGTACACCTTTCCTATCGCCGCCAGACCTACGATCATCTGAACATAATCAATAAGTTCATTATCACCGCAGAAAAATTCGTTTATTGCGTTTTCCCACAGTTCCTTATTTTCCTCACTTGGCGCGACCGCCGTAACTTTGGTAAGCAAGTTGTCTGCAGAGTGGCTTTCCAAGCCGTCCAAACCTTTTCGCAAATCGTAAGTACCAACAGGAGTGTTCAACAGAAATTCCTGTGTATCGAACTCACGAATATCCCGAAGAAGCATTGGCTTTGCCGCTTGGAGTGCGGAGATTATGTATTTCATATCGCGCCGTTTCATGACAAAATTTCGATATGACATCGCCGCCATACATTCCTTAAACGCTTGTTCGCTATTCTTGTCTATCGCCTTTTCGAGAGCCTTTCCGCCGCCCATCACGACATCTTTCGCGACACCCGATTTTTCGAGTGCTGTTATCGCCGCTTGAACGGCATTGTTAGCGTCTTGCAGCTGCAGATCAAGAAATTCCTCTACCGCTCCTACGGCAAGCTGCTTAGATTCTACCCACCGAGTACCGTCATACCGCATATAGTCGCTGCCGTCCGTGTAGACAAGTTCGTTTGCATACTCCCGTGACAGTACCTTTGCTTGTCCGATGTCGGAATAATCGGCGGGTTTAAGAGAAAGTTCTCCGAACTTATCCGGCGGGATATAATTGGGATCGCTTGCCATTTTCTTTCCGAACTTGACCGCGCTGTTCCAGATCGTTTCAAGCTCCTCATAGTCAAGCGGCGGATCGCACTGCTGTGCTTTCTTGTCGAAAAGTTCACGCGCCTTGTCCGTATTGCCAAAGCGCATAATAACTCGCCCGGCAAAGCGGCTCATTATGTTGTTGCGGCTGCCCTCGGTTATTACTCTTGTGCTTTCGTCAAAGTCCGAGAAATCCTGTTCGTCTTGGGTGTCAAGAAAATCATCAATGTTGAATATTCCCTCTACCCACAGCACTTCCGCATTGGAATTGCCATAGATAAACCTTGCTGCGTCAAGTGCGTTTCCGTCAAAAAAATCCGCCGTCTTATGTATGCGCTTTTTGAGCTCAGAATAAGCCGCTGCAACGGTTGTCGACCTAATAGGAAAATAGACGTGAAATCTCGGTCGTGCCAATTTATTGCCTTTGACTTTCATGTTGCTGCGGCTCGAAACCACCGCCAGGCTGACATCGGGGAAAAACTCTGTCAGCTTTTCAATAGATATCCAATCGGCGGGATCATCGCTGTGGTCGTTATCGCAGTCCATTACAAGGCAGTCTGCCAATTTGAAGTTAGCAATGCTTCTCAAATCGTTCTCAAACTCGCCACAAACATGGTCAAATGCGACAGCCGACTTTAACTCATCAGCATTTGTTATCACCGTCTTGTTGGGGTAGCTCTTGTTTTTGGGATTTCCCGTGCAATTTGCCATAGATAAATTAAACGTCATAACTGCTCCTCCATATTTTCGGAAAAGTATCTGATAGGAATACCTTTCCGCTGTGCTTTCGCTATTTCCACTTCCATTCCGCTTGAAACAAAGCTGCCGAATACCCATATTTCCGCGCACTTTGTCAGCAGAACTATTCCCATAAATAATGCGGTTTCTCGTTCCGTTTTCTCGCACATAAACTGCGGAAAAAGCAAGTGCGGCGCAATGGGAATACAGTGCTTGTCCACCGCAAAGCGGCTGTATCTCCGTGCGTTTTCAACATTCTGTTTCACATCTCCTTTTGTGAACGGGGAACAGATGTAAACAAGCGGGCGATACCGCTCTGCTCTCTCAATCTGCGACAGAGCCGCATAAGCCGTAGGGTCGGCGTAATGTTCGGAATTAAAAAAATCCATAAAATTTCCTCCTCATAATACTATCTGGACATTTTTTAATGCTTTGGGCGAAATGTTTAATCTTTTTTGTAAAATTCGCATTCATACCCGTCTGCCCTAAGCAACAATCCTTTCGCCCACGGCGGAGTTCTGCTCATCTGCTCACAAATTGCGTTCAGAGATACATCGCGGCGCCGACAGGAAGTCGGCGCAGTCGCAACAAAGTCGGCGGCAAGGACGCCGCCGACCAAAGGCGACAGGCTACACTCGATAATAAGCTCATCGTGAACATGACCGACAATATTGCAATAAGACAGCGTTCGCATAGCATAACAAAGAATATCCCGGCTTATAGCTTGTACGATATTTTCCACAAACTTTGGACCGTAGCTTTCCAAACGCTCCCATTTTTTATTCAATCCGATTCCCATATACGTCACGCTCTCGCCGCCAAGGATGTTCTCTCCGATACGCGGCTTGACGTAGGCAAGTCTGCGCTTTGACGGCAACTCGATAAACAAAAATCCGCTCTGATAGATGAATTTTATTCCGTGCGTTTCTGTGCGAGAGTGTTCTTTGACAGTCTGCTTGACCGCTTTATCCACATCCCACCAAAGCTGAACTATATGCGGATTGGCGGATCTCCAACTATCAACAAGCGGTTTCAACTCGTCCTCTTGCAGACCCATTTCAAGCGCGCCCATAGCCTTTAACGCACCGACAGAGCCGCCGTAACCGAGTGCCAACTCCGCGATCTTGCCTTTCTGCCTTAAATGTCCGTTAATACCGTGCTTTTCAACAGGCACTTTGAACATCTGACTTGCCGACGCGCAATAAATATCTCCGCCGTTTTTGAAAACCTCGGTGCGCCAATTCTCTCCGGCAAGCCACGCAATAACTCTCGCCTCGATAGCGGAGAAGTCCGACACCATGAATTTCATTCCGTCATGCGGCACAAATGCTGTGCGGATAAGTTCCGATAAGACTTGCGGAATGTTGTCATAGAGCAGTTTTGCGGTTTCAAAATCTCCGCTCTTGACAAGCTCTCGCGCCTGTTCCAAATCGGATATGTGGTTTTGAGGGAGATTTTGCAATTGTACCAATTTCCCCGAAAAACGTCCCGTGCGGTTCGCACCGTAGAATTGAAACATTCCTCTCGCTCTGCCGTCCGAGCAGACCGCATTTTGCATTGCTTGGTATTTCTTCACACTTGATTTCGATAACTGCTGACGAAGTTCAAGCACCTCTGCGAGCTGTACGGGAGCCGTTTTCAGCATTTCGGCAACTTCTTTTTTACCGAGCGAATCCACTTCAAGACCGTTGTCGGCAAGCCACTTTTTCATTTGCATTACGCTGTTGGGATTTTCAAGATTTGTAAGCTCCCGCAATTTTGCCGACAACTCGACTTTGGAGCGTTCGTCAAACGCTATTGCGTTCTCGACAAGTCGCATATCGAGCGCAATCCCACGGTCATTTATTGTCTGGTCAAGATGATATTCTTCCCAAACAAAATCCGGCACGGGAAACTTCGCCAAACGGCTCTGTATTGCCATTTCGACCTCAACATCACGCTTGTTGTATTTTTTGAAGAGCAACCACTTTTCGGGATAGCTTTCGGGTTTTGTGCGCTCTCCGTTCTTGTTTGGCACAGAAAACAGCCGAATAAGAGCCTTGCCCTCATCAAACTTTTGATTTTCCAAGTCCAATGCCGCGCCGACAGCTTTCAAAGTCTGCGGCAATCCCAAATAAGCCGCCCATATTTTCGAGCATTTCCAACCAACAGGCGAGAGATATTTGCCCGCTGGATATCCGAGGAATCTCGATAAGCACACTCTTTCAAAGTTTGCGTTATATGCCCATTTTATGACATTTTCATCTTCCAAAGCCGCGAGGACCTCATCGGGAATCTTTTCTCCATTTGCCAAATCCACAACTTGTACCGCACCCTCGTCAATCGAATAACCGAACAGCAGAACAGCAAAATTCGGACTTTCGACATATTTGTAAACACCGCACTTCTTCAAGTCAACATCACTGTATGTTTCAATATCAATGCTGATTTTTCGCATAATAACCGCCTTTCGTAAACCAGAGTGACCGCTTTGCGGTCATTCGCCCACCCACCCGACTTAAAGTTATATTATGCCGCCTTACTTTCAATCAGCGGCAAAATGCCGTCCGCTTTCAACAAATCGTAAATGAAAAGTCTGCCGCTCTGCGTCCAGTAGGTATGCACTTTGGTGTGAATCGTGCCGTCATTACCGGGATAGCTGTGCGTTTTGGTACTTGTGTAGCCCAACTCAGCATACTGCTGATAGAGAAGCCATATATTGCCTTGCTTGTACTGCACACCGCACTCGTGAAGATACTGATTTAATCGCTTTGCACTCCAGCCGTAATCCTTTGCAATAACGGAAATTGCCACCAAATCGGAACAATTCAGCACAACGTCATAATAGCTTGCTTTCGGTTTCATTTCGACTATCTGCTGATTTTGTACAGCTACCGTTTCAGCCAGTTGCTTTGCCTTTTCGCGCTCTGCTTTCAGTTCTGTAAGAGCCGCAATCATAAGATCGGGATTATTGAGCAGTTCGTCTTTTGCATACATTCCGTGACGGCGAATTATCGGTAGAACTTCATCGAAAACCCAGCTCTCGAATTTCTCCGCAGAGGGTAGTTTGCTGTGCGTGATAAGCCTGTAAACGCTGCCCTCGGTGATGTATTTCACCGATTGAGTACCGCCGTTAGTAGGGGTTTCCAAAACGGTAACCCCTTTGCAATGGTCAATGACCGCCTTTGCCGGGTTTGCATAACCGAGTGCCTTTGCAATGTCCAGCGCACAGAACAGCACCTTGCCGTTTTCCTCGAATGTTCGCACTTCGCCAAATTCGCTGTTCTTGAAAATCGTAATATCCATAATAAAATACCTCCATAAAGAATAAACCTCCCGCCCACCCATCGAATGTTAAGTTACTGCCTGTTGCGATGCTTTGCCTTGACTGCATCAATAATCATAAACACGATAGATATGAGGTCACCCGCAAAATGCCCGACTGCAAAGCCGAAACTAATCGACAGCATAAAAGTTTGAATTTCCGTCATTTCAAAGTCACCTCACGAAAGGAAATCATCGTCATCATCGTCCGCAAAGTCGTCCTCGGCTCTCGACTTGCCGCCAAGCGGTTCACCATCGCGGATCTTTTGCAGATTATTTAACCCACAGGCAATTCCTTTATTACCGTTTGAATTAAAAGCGTAAAAGTTAATGCTTGCTCTGCCGTACACACCGCTGTAAACTTCGGAGCGGTCAATAATGGGCTGACAGTTAGCGTCTACGATGCCGGGAGCAGTCGCAGAATTTGCATTGACGAAATAGCTGTTAGCGTAAGCGGCATCATCGGGACGCTCCAAATCACCGTCACGGAGCGGTGTTTTGATAGCCGAGAGTGCGGGTACAGACTTGCCGTTGCCCTTGAGTTTACTTGCACCCTCCTCATAAGCCGCCTGAATTGCCGCTTTTATCTTTTCGACCGTCACCGTGTCCGTCTTGGGAATTATAAGGCTCACACTATATTTAGGAGTGCCGCCGTTAATGGATTTAGGCTCCCATGCGTTACAGTAACTCCAACGAGTGTCTTTGCCGGTTACTACTTTTGTCGGTAATGTGATTCTTGCCATATTAAACATCCTCCTTAAAATCGTCTGCCGCCGTGTTGAGTGCGGCTCTTTTGTCTGAAACAGGTACAAGAGTTGGTTTGCCTTGGGGTTTTGTGATAAGCCCTCCGAGCAGTTCCTCAAACTTTGCTTTGCCGAGAAGTTTCGTCATCGCGGTTATGCCGAGAACGTTTTTTTCAAACGGGTCAAATCCTGCTTTCGCGACTGTTTCAGCAACCGCTTTTTCGTCCTTGTACTTCCGCACGGAACGTCCCTCAACCACCTTGAAACCGTCATATTCCACACCGCTTAAAGCCTGTTGCAGAGCGTATTCTTTAACATCATTCACCCAAGATGCGAGTTCGTCTGCCTTAGAAAGTATTGCGGCGATCTCGATGGGTTCAAGTGTATCGGGAACAACGAATTCATACTTTGCAAGCTCCAGATTGTACTCGGCTCGTTTGCGGCACGTTGCCTTGACTTTACAGAAACGACAATGCTCACCCGCCTTGAATCCACCTTCGCCCTTTGCAGCGAGTTCAGCTATGGGTTTAAGTGTGTTTTCTGCCCAATCGAGAAGTGCCGCCTTGTCGATCTCGAATTTGCTGATGTTGTTCAGGCGCGGTTGGAAAATGCTCATCGAGACTTTCTTGATGTCGTAAAGGCTGTCGAACAGTTCCAATGCTCCAAGAGCGTACAGTTTCATTTGCGGATTATCCTCCGCTGAAACTTCTATGCCTTTTCCATATTTAAAGTCGACAATGTGCAAGACATCATCGGCTACAATAACGCAGTCGCCAGTGCCGAAACCTTCCGGGACGAACTTTGAAAAGTCCAGACGCTGTTCTACAAGCGTGATTGGATCACTGCATTTTTTCTTGACCTCTGCGAGTATTTCGGAAATATACAGCACGTAATTCTCTGAACATTCCTCCATTTCGCTGTTGTAAAAGTCGAGGTTCTCGGCAGGGTTTTTAACGTCCTCTCCGAGCATTTTACGAACTTTATACTCGCAGAGTTCGTGAGCGCAAGTGCCTTCACGGGCAAAGTCGCTGCACGTATCCTCCGATTTTGCGTTCAGCTTTGCAGACGGCGGACAAGCCATCCACCGCGCCGCCGAGGACGCTGAAAGCATTGAGTGATTGGTAGGCGGCATCACAGCACCTCCGCTTCCTCAAGAAGTGCCGCGAACTCGCTCGGGGTGATATCCGAAAGCTTGTCCGCACCATGCTTGCGGAGCAGTTCCTTGACCGCCGCTGTTTTTCCCACGCGGGATTTTTCGGCGAGAACAGCTCTTACATCCTCAAGCGAGACCGACTTCTGCGGGACAGTCTCCTCGGACTTCTGCGTAGGCTCATTCGTGCAATAAAAGCTGCGGAGTTCCTCCGCTGTTTGCGTCAGCTTGTTGCCGCACTCGATGAGAGCGTCAAGCACTGCCGACAGTTCGCTCATCTTTGACATCAGTTTTTCCTCCTTTACTATTCTTCGTATGCAGCTTTCGAGCGATCCTCTTGGCAATAACACTAATTGCAATCAATGTATCGCTAAGTTCCTCATCAAGTTGCTTTTCAGTTGTCTTCTGCATCCTTATCACCTCCATTCCGAGTGGAACTTGCCCTCTATAATACCTAGGACAACTTCCACTCCGATGGGGACTGAGATTACCAAAAAATCAAATAAAATCTTTCAGCTTATCACGAAGAAAAGCAAGTGCTTTATTCAAGCGCTTTGAAACCGATTTGTGACTTTTGAAACCGACAATTGATGCGATCTCGCGTTCACTTTTGGATTCATAGTACCTAAGTTTTACTATCTCACGATCGATGTCCTCAAGCTCATCAAGAACCGTATGTAATCTTTGAAGGAGTTCTTGTTTTTCAAAGATACCTGCAACATCATAATCGCTTTGCGGCTCAAACCCTATATCCTCATCAAGACTATCCAAGGATAAGTCGCTGCCGTTTTTCATCATCGTACACTCGCTGCACTTTTTGTTGCAACGCGTTCCATTCGGAAGGCGACATTTTCTCCTGCGCTCCTCCCGTTTGTGCTCCGCCCACACCGGACGGTAATACGCCCGATAGACTTCTTCAGTCACCGGGATTTTCTCTCCCTTGACCTCGATGTAGTACTCTTTTGCAGTTGTTTCATTGTTTGACATAGCTTGTCCTTTCTGCCTGCGCAGAAAGAGCAAAACAAAAAAATGGGGCTGTTAATCAGCACCACAACCCCTAAAGCCTAAAAATGAGCGCAAAAAGGTAAGGGTACTGAAACTAGGTACTTCAACACAATGAAGCAATCCATTTTTCGTATCCGTTTGCCCTTAATGCATCTCAGGCTATTAGATATTTAATTGATTGCGAGGGAATTCTCGCAATTTATGTAAAAGCATAAAATGCTTATTACCAAGTATGATATAAAGAAAAAAGGCCGCAAAACAGCATACCCCTTAACGGGTAACTGTTTTACGGCCGTCACGCAGCTCTATCGATTTGCCTATTATTTTTTCATCAAGTTAAACATCAATTGCGTAGTTTTCCACAGTAAAAGTTGTGGTGGTTCTTGTTACCAGCGATTTGAGATTATCTCGAACGACAGTGAATGTTCCACCAATGGGAATGTTGAAGATGTAGGACGAATGGTGTGGACCCCGTGTCTCAACTTCCCCTGTGCTGTCATTTACCACGCAAAGCAGCCGATTGTCGCTGTTTCTGATCTCTCTAAATCTTTTTTCCGTAGCGATCACCCCTTTCGACCAAACGGTCATTTCTGATGCTTCTATTATATCAGATATTTCATTAAAAGTAAAATTTTTGTGTTTAGAATTTGGTGGCAAAGAATAAAAAAAGTATTGACATATTCAATTTTTGGTGGTATAATAAAGTATAGCTTTAAAATGGGAGGGTGCGACCTTGGGCAAGAAACGATACAAAGAAAAAGATGTGTCCGATTCTATGACCAAAGCTCTCGGCATTGCCGATCTGCTTGCGCTGAAAACTAGCACGGAGAGCCATTACTATACCGTCCACAAGCGTTACTTCTCGGACGAAAAATTGGCTTGTCCTGCTTGCGGCTCTATGAAAACGAGATGCTCCAAAGTCGTGAAACGGACGTTTAAAGATATATTGTGGAACGAGACTCCTGCCGAGGAAGGCGAGGAACAGGGCTTCAAGGTGTTCGACCTGACTTTCTACCAGACCTATCTTCGTTGCGACGGATGCAACAACAGCGTGTTTCCGGAGCCTATCGAATTCGGAGATAAGGGATGCAGATATACCAATCGCCTGTCGGATGCTCTGGCGGATGGAACATTTCGCTTCTCTTATAAGAAGGTGTGCAATTATTTCGGCGTTCCGGCGTCGACTGCCTCAATTGGTCCCATCATGCGCAGGCGGATTCAATACAGAGAGTCGTTGTTGCTCCCCGTCAGCACGCCGAAGAAACTTGGTATAATGGAGGCTATCTTTTTCCGTGAGGCGCATCCTGTCGTCTTTGCCTTGCGAGATGATGGCGTGTACTGCATCGATATCCTTGAGGATTCCTCAGAAGAGACCGTGGTAACCTTTTTGCGCACTTTGGATGCAAACAAGATCGATACCGTCTATATTGATCCTGTTGACAGCATCCGCAGTGCGGCGGCGACCACTCTCCCCAGCGCAAAACTGGTCGTGACGGATGAATGCATCCTGCGATATGCGCGGAATGCAATGCTCGAAATTATCCATGAGGATGGGAAGTGGTTCCCGGTCAAATTTAGGGATGCGGTTCTAACCATCCAGGACAAACACCTGCAAAGCGAGTATGACCGCCGCCGGATCAGGGATGGTATGAAAAGCCGACCGAGACTGAAAAAAGCATATGACAGTCATCAGGCTCTTATGGAGCTTATGTCCAAAGGCTGGGCGCATGACGCTCTCGAAAAATGGGCAGAGGAACTGCCGGAGGATTTACCAGAGTTTGATACATTGATTGACGTGATAGACCTATTCAAACAGGAAATCAATGACCATATAGAATCAGAAGAAAAGCCGCCGGACTTTTATCCGACAGCTTTGCAGGCAGTCTGCGAGGCGTTTAAGGAAATGCCCCACTGTATATTTGATGTGCTGAGGGCGCGATGTTTCCTAACCATAGCCCACGACACTATCGAAGAAAACGGAACGAAATATCGGCTCGGTATCCATACAACCAGGCTAACTCAGAACATGAACGAAATTTCCAAGAATATCAAGGAGGCAAGAGAATATGGACTCTAACTATAAAATCAAGGCGGTTGGCATCAATATTCAGGAAAAGGCGAATCTGATCTGGAACGTGGCAAATTCACTTTTTGGTGCCTATAAACCCCACGAATATGGACTGGTCATCCTACCGATGGCTGTTATCAAGCGTTTCCATGACTGCTTGCTCCCTACGCATGATAAAGTGCTAGAAACCTACGAGAAGATAAAGCACCTCGCCGTCAAGGATGGTTTCCTTCGTGCGGCAGCCGGAGGCTATCACTTTTACAATACAAGTCCCTTTACTTTTGAACGTTTGAAGACCGACCCGGAGAACATCAAAGCAAACTTCGAGTCATTCATCAACGGCTTCTCGGATAATGTCATCGACATACTGGCGAACATGGGCTTTTTCAATCAGATTGACCGCATGAATGATGCCGGCGTGCTTTACCAAGTCATTAGCGATTTCTGCGAAGATAATGCGGACATGAGTCCCGACAAAATCTCCGCTATCGACATGGGCTATGTATTTGAGAATCTCGTTCAGAGATTTTCCGAGAGTTATGACGAGGAAGCCGGAGCACACTTTACCAGCCGCGACATCATTTATCTAATGTGCGATATGTTGACGATGGAAGCGGACTTCTCCGACCCAGACGCTCCCGCCAAGACCGTGTACGATATGGCAATGGGTACAAGCCAAATGCTCACCTGCATGGAAGAACGAATCAAGGCTATGGATGCCGAGGCGGAGATCATCTGCTACGGTCAGGAAATCAATCCGTTCACCTTTGGTATTGCCAAGGCGGATATGCTCATCCGTGGCGGCGATCCCGACAATATGCAGTTCGGCAATACGCTGAATGATGACAAGTTCACGGGATACACCTTCGATTACTGCATCTCCAATCCGCCGTTCGGCATCGACTGGAAGCGCGAGGCTGCGGACGTGGAGAAGGAGCATAAAAAAGGTGACGCCGGTCGATTCGGCGTTGGATTACCAGCGAAGTCTGATGGTCAGATGCTCTTCATGCTGAATGGTATCGCCAAGCTGAAGGATACCGGCCGCATGGCAATCATTCAAAATGGTTCATCGCTCTTTACGGGAGATGCCGGAAGCGGTCAGAGTGAAATCAGAAGATACATTATAGAAAATGACTGGTTAGATGCCATCGTTCAGCTACCGAACGACAGTTTTTATAACACAGGCATTGCCACCTATGTGTGGATCATCACAAAGAATAAGCCCGTATCTCACCGTGAACACGTTCTTTTAATTGATGCTAGCGAATGCTTTGAACAGCGCAGAAAGTCCATCGGCAACAAGCGTGTGGACATCACGGAAGCCTGCCGCAATCTCATCATTAAGGCTTACGGCGATTATGACAGCAAGACCTACGAAAAGAAGATTGGCGATGGCAAGACCATCGTGGTAAAGAGCAAGCTCATGGAGTCCATTGAACTCGGTTATAATAAAATTACGGTAGAAAGCCCTGTCCTCGGCGATGATGGCGAGCCAGTTCTCAAGAAAGGGAAACCGACCGCCGACACATCCAAAAGAGATACCGAGACCATTCCATTAGATGAAGATATGGATGCGTACTTCGAGCGCGAGGTTCTTCCATACCGTCCCGGTGCGTGGATCGACAAATCCAAGACGAAGGTCGGCTATGAAATACCGTTCACGAAGACTTTCTATGAGTATTTGGAAATGGAGCCTGCCGATGAGATTGCCAAGCGTATCGAAGCGCATGAGCATAGCCTGATGGAGAAATTACACGCATTATTCGGAGGTGAGCAGAATGAGTAACACCGTTCAACACACCAATATGAAGGACAGCGGAATAAAATGGATCGGCGAAATTCCGGCATCCTGGAATGTGCGGACGCTCTATCAGCTTGTCACAAGAGTAAATAACAAAAACTCCGATCTCGCAGAGCAGAATCTGCTTTCCTTAAGCTACGGAAAAATCAAGCGCAAGGACATCAATACCAATGACGGTCTGCTGCCTGCGTCCTTCGATGGATATAACATCATCGAAGCCGGGGACATCGTTCTGCGCCTGACAGATTTGCAGAACGATCATACAAGCCTGCGTGTCGGTCATGCTACGGAGCGCGGCATAATCACCTCGGCATACACCACTCTGCGACCGATCGATCCTGCCCATTCCAGGTACCTGTATTATCTGATCCATGCCTTTGACCTCAAAAAGGGCTTTTATGGCATGGGTTCAGGCGTCCGTCAAGGATTGAATTATGACGAGGTAAAGGAACTGCGAGTAGTTATTCCACCTCAAGAAGAACAAGCAACAATAGTGACTTTTTTGGATAAGCAGTGCGAGGACATTGATACTGTTATTGAAGAAGCGAAAAGCAGCATTGATGAGTACAAACAATGGAAAGCGTCTATAATTTTTGAAACCGCCACAAAAGGACTTAACCCAAACGCTGAAATGAAAGACAGTGGCATTAGGTGGATTGGGAAAATGCCCTCATCGTGGTCGATACATCGGATCAGGATGAATTATTCGATTATCTCAGGCAATGGTTTTGCTCCTGTATTACAAGGAGTAACAGAAGGTGATCTACCTGTGTGTAAGGCAAGTGATATAGGCATTGCAGGAAAGGTGCTGATATCAGCAGCAAATTATATATCATACGAAACTGCAAATGAGAACAGATTTAATATTGTTCCCGCAGGAAGCATCATTTTCGCGAAAATTGGCGAAGCAATGAAAAAAAATAACAGAGCTATTTGTGGCGTTCCTTGTTGCATCGACAATAATTGTCAAGCTCTTGTTCCTGAAGGGATAGATAGCAGTTACAGCTATTATTTGTTGAGATGCATCGATATGGCGTGGTTTGACAATGCAGGTACTATACCTTGCATTAGTAACTCGAAACTGAAAGATTGTCATATCCCATTTCCAACCATTCAAGAGCAAGAAGAAATTGCAGAGTTTTTGGATTATAAATGCTTAGAAATTGATTCTTTAGTCAGAGAAAAGCAGGAATTAATTTCCAGCCTTGAAGCATACAAGCGTTCCCTAATCTACGAAACCGTAACAGGAAAGCGAAAGGTGGTGTGACACATGGACGAAAGTGAAAAAACATTTGAAGAATTCATTGAGTCCTACCTCATTTCCGAAGAAGGTGGATGGACAAAAGCCACAGACGAAGGACTGCGCAGCGAAGAAAGTCGCGGCATGAATCTGGACATCGTAACGCTGACCGAGTTTGTCAAAAGCACTCAGCCAATGGCATGGAAACGTTTCGAGCGGATGTGTACCATTAACCCGGTGCGCCAGTTCTACAAGTCCTTTGAGAACGCCGTGACGCAGGACGGGCTGATTTCCGTTCTCCGCTATGGTTTCAAGCATCGCGGGGTATCTTTCCGTGTGTGCTACTTCAAGCCGGAATCCGAACTGAATGACCTCGCCGTGGCAAACTATCAGAAAAACATCTGCCAGTGCATCCGGCAGTGGCACTATTCCGAGCAGAACAAGAACAGCATTGATATGCTGCTTGCCGTCAACGGCATTCCGGTCATTGCCATTGAACTGAAGAATCAACTGACGGGACAGTCCGTGGACGAAGCGAAGAAGCAGTGGGCGTATAACCGTAATCCCAAGGAGCCTGTGTTCGGTTTTAATAAGCGAATTCTGGCTTATTTCGCCTGTGACCTTTACGATGTCTATATGACCACGAGGCTGGAAGGCCCCATGACAAACTTCCTGCCTTTCAACCAAGGCAGCAATGGCGCTGGCAGGGACGGCGGAGCGGGCAATCCTCCAAACCCGACCGGCGGCTATGTGACCTCTTACTTTTGGGAGAATGTGTTGCAAAAGGATAAGCTGATGGATATTCTTCAGAAGTTCATCAGCTATGAGAAGACCGAGAAAAAGGAAATCATGCCGGACGGCTCTACCAACATCAAGAAGACCGAGAAGATCATCTTCCCACGCTATCATCAGCTGGATGTCGTGCGGGAATTGGTGCGTCATGTCCGCGAGAACGGTCCCGGACATAACTATCTCATCCAGCATAGTGCA
Organism: uncultured Oscillospiraceae bacterium; assembly: GCA_910587135.1. Taxonomy (GTDB): domain Bacteria; phylum Bacillota; class Clostridia; order Oscillospirales; family Ruminococcaceae; genus CAG-115. Next base: position 4,599 of record CAJULF010000014.1, on the reverse strand, counting down.
GGCTCCGGTAAGTCCAACTCCATCGCCTGGACTGCCTACCGCATGGCAAGTCTGCATGATGCCAACAACGAGGCTGTATACGACAGCGTGATTGTGGTCACCGACCGCCGCGTACTGGATCAGCAGCTCCAGGCTACCATCTCCAGCTTTGACCATACCCTCGGCAGCGTGGAAACCATTGACGATAAGAAAAGTTCGAAAGATCTTCTCAATGCCATCAACAAGGGCAAGCGAGTCATCGTTACTACCCTGCAGAAGTTTCCTGTCATTTACGAGCAGGTGCAATCCGCTGTTGGCAAGCACTACGCAATCATTGTTGATGAGGCGCACAGCAGCCAGACCGGGCAGTCTGCTATGAAGCTGAAAGCTGCTCTTGCAGATGTTTCGGATGCTTTGGAGGAATACGCCGAACTGGAGCAGAAAGCGGTTGATGATGTCGAGGCAAAGGATATTCTTGTCCAGGATATGCTTAGTCAGGGCAAGCACAAAAATCTGAGCTTTTTCGCCTTCACTGCCACTCCGAAGGGCAAGACACTTGAAATCTTCGGCGAACCGCAGCCGGACGGCTCTTTCCATCCGTTCCACATCTATTCGATGCGGCAAGCTATCGAAGAAGGTTTCATTCTGGATGTGCTGGCGAACTATACCACTTACAAAATGTGCTATCAGATTGCCAAGAATGTGCCGGACAATCCGGATGTTCCGACTTCCAAAGCTGTACGTACCATTCGCCGCTACGAGGAACTGCATCCACATAATCTCGCACAAAAGGCTGCTATCATCGTTGAGACCTTCCGTGATGTTACCAAGCACAAAATCGGCGGTCGCGGAAAGATGATGGTTGTTACTGCGTCCCGACTTGCCGCTGTGCGCTACTACCATGAAATCAAGCGGTATCTTGAACAGAACGACTATGACGATGTTGAAATCATGATTGCTTTCAGTGGTAGCCTAAAAGACCCGGACAATCCCAATAGCCCGGAATACACGGAAAGCTCCATGAATGTGGACAGCAACGGCAATCGCGTCAAGGAAAGCCAGACAAAGAGTGTCTTCCACGATGAAGGAGATATTCTTATCGTTGCGGAGAAATATCAGACTGGTTTTGACGAACCGTTGCTTCATACCATGATTGTGGATAAGGAACTGCGCGATGTCAAGGCCGTACAAACATTGAGCCGTTTGAACAGAACGTATCCCGGCAAGGTAGATACCTATGTCCTTGACTTCGTGAATGATGTTGACCGCATACGCGAGGCGTTCCAGCAATTTTATCAGGAAACGAGTCTGGATGAAGAAATCAACTTTGACCTAATATACACCACGCAAAAAATCCTGCGTGACTTCAAAGTGTACACTGAGGAAGATATCGAAGCGGTATCGCAGATTTATTTCGATTCCGATATACGCAAGGCAAATGCGACACAGGGCAAAATCTCCAATATTCTCAAGCCTGTCGCTGATAAATACAATCAGCTGAACCAAGAGCAGCGGTATCAATTTCGCAGAGAAGCTCGTGCATTTGTAAAGTGGTATAATTACATCTCTCAGATCACGAGGATGTTCGACAAGGACTTGCACAAGGAATATATCCTCTGCTCCTACCTTGCAAAACTGCTCCCGTCTGATAAGACGCAGCCATTTGACCTCGATAACCGTGTGAAACTGGAATACTACCGCTTGGAGAAAACCTATGAGGGCGCAATCGAACTGGAGGCTACTCCTGGTTCTTGGAAACCTACACAACCGAAACGCGCTGGAGGGCAGAAGGATAGACTCAGTCCGCTCGACGAAATCATCGCAAGAATAAACGAGGAGTTTTTTGGAGACTTCACAGATGCCGACCGCGTCATGGTAGATACACTCTACACGAAAATGCTCAAGGATGCCAAGGTTAAGAAAGCCGCCAAAAGTAATGATCGTCAAGTATACGAGCGTAGCATCTTCCCCGGTATTTTTGACACGACTGCACAACAGGCATATATAGAGAATACGGAAGCCTATGAGCAGCTATTTCTTGATGCCGAAAAATACCGCATCATTCAACAAGCCCTTGCAGAACGATTATATCGAGAACTTCACGGTGGGACAAAATAATCGTAAAACCGTATTACATTTTTAAAGCACAATAAATCTAATACAAACTAAAAAGGCTCCTAAGGTTCCGCTAAAAAAGCGCAGCCCAAGGAGCCTTATTTTCCACAAATTTCCAATAATATTGTTCCCACACACTTCTGTTTGTTGCCCTTCCACCAGTAGTAAAACAGTAGTCCCCCGCCCCATCGCCCGCCAACATCCGCCGACTTTTACGCCAAACCGCCGCGAAAAGCCGCAATTCGGCTATCTTCTGCCGTGGCAGACGAATAGGATCTTCAGCATTATGTATCTCCTTTCGGAATTGCCGTAAAACGGCTTGTTTTGCGGAGTTACGGCGCGCCGCGCTATGTTGGAATGGGCGCTCGATTTTTACAGTTTCTCACGCAATTTGGCAAAACTCGGCAAGATGTGGCGGGCAAACGTAGTCAAAACGTAGTAAGAATAGGGGGAGTTTACTACTGAGGAATTTATCTCACCGGTTTCAGTAACACAACCACCACAAATTAGTGGTTTCTTAAGATCATATTGTTTTCCAACAGCGTTCCTTCAAAAAAGACGCTATAACGGAATCATCCTCGCCCACATAGTATCTCACAAGCAGCCGTTTGAACTCCGGAACTTCCTTTTCGGGGATCACCAAGACCCCCCCGCCGTGCGAAATAAGATAATGATTTGCGAAAATAACGGCAGCTAGTTTATTGCCGTCAAGGAAGATCTGGGTTTTCATGCAGTAAAGGCACAGTTTGATCGCAGTATTAACAGCCTCGTCTTCTACTTCGACAATTTCTCGAATCCTGTCTTTTACATCGGGTTCATTTGGCAATGGCGGCACATAAGACGAGCCGCCTATGGTGACGGGAACACCTCTGATACGCCCACCGTCCGCAAAAAATCCCTCATTAACAAGTCCTGCGATATAACTTAGCATATAATAATCGGAACGGCTTGCAGCAACATCACGATCGAGAATAAATTCCCACGCGTGTTTTAAATTCAGAATTTTTTGAACATCAGTAGCAGTAACACCGAAAACCTTTCCGTTTTCTATGATCTCCTCTGTCTGAGGGAACGATGTCGCAACACCCTCCAGAACAGCCTGATCGTAGATATTCATTTTCATATTGGCACGAGCAAATTCAATGTTGCTTATAACATCAGCGGTTAGTCCGTCCTCGGAATAACCCGCAGCGGCAAGCTGCTTTTCAATGCTGCGGAGCGTTTTTCTTATCTCACGAGCTTCTTTGGAATTCCGAAGAAGCAGATTATATAGTTCGTCAGTATACGTGCCCACATAAGTAGATGTCAGTTTGCCTGCTACGCGTTTTCTAACATAAAGGTACTTCCCGTCACCGCGTTCTTTGATCTCCGGTGTGCCGTCGTATGGCATTAAGTTCAGTCTTGCACGGAGATCGGCACGACTTCTAAGCAATTCCTGTATTTCACCATATTGTACCGCCATTATATCTCCTCCCTTAGGGAATAACTTCTACATATATTATAGCATAAATTACCCCAAAAGTCAATGCCTTTGGATACGTTTTTATAATATATTTCGGACAATATTCCCCAATGATATAAACGCCTAGGATAACGAATTTCCGATAAATTATTCTATAAAAGGAGCTTCACTTATATTGTACATCTATCTATCAAATATAATTATAACACAAATTTCATGAAAAATGGAATACATTTATGCCAAAAAATGCCCCGCTGATCAAATTCCGATCGACAGGGCATATAAATTCACTTTGTTAAACCGCGCGGAACAAATCTTTGGAAATGCTGCCCGTATCACGATCAAGCTCTTTCCTAGCGGATTCTATATCATTCAGTCTGCTCAGTTCATCGGCTTCATCGTCAAGCCCTAAATGCGTATAGGTGTTCAAGGTAACGCCGATGTCGCCGTGTCCCATAAGATATTGGAGCGTTTTCGGGTTCATGCCCGCCTTAGCCATATTACTGCAGTAAGTGTGGCGGCAAACGTGCGGGGAAATGTTTGGCAGCTGAAGCTTGTAAATTTCATTGTAACGCTTTACCATGTGATTGAACCTGTGTTCCCAATGCTTCGCGACAAGCGGGTATCCGTCCTTGTCCGTGAACAAAAATCCCGTATAGCCGCCGCCTATCCGCTCCGCCTTCGGTGCATTTCTATTGTTCCCCCAATTAAACCTTGCCAAAATCAAGCAGCATATTTTGTAAAAGGAGCATTGAAAAAAGAGGCAATTTTAGAATGGTTCAACTGCAAGGATTTCAAATGCGAACGAACATTATGCTCGAGTTCTTCTTTTGACTGTGCAGACGCTTTACTACCAACAGAACGTTTTAAATCACTGTTCACAAGCTCATCGGGATTATATTCGGGGGCATAAGGCGGAAGGAAAAATACTTCAATTTTATCCTTATGTTTTTCAAGCCATTCCTGCACCTTTTTTGAATGATGCACTCTAAGAGCCTGTTTAGTATCTTTACATTTATGCGAAAAGGTGGTATAATGTATAT
>CAJULF010000013.1 GCA_910587135.1 uncultured Oscillospiraceae bacterium | reverse complement strand
ATTTTTATTATACCTTATTTTTCATTAGTTTGCAAGTGCTTTGTGCGGTGTTGCCATAAGGATAAAATTGAAGTATTTTTCCTTCCGCCTTATGCCCCCGAATATAATCCCGATGAGCTTGTGAACAGTGATTTAAAACGTTCTGTTGGTAGTAAAGCGTCTGCACAGTCAAAAGAAGAACTCGAGCATAATGTTCGTTCGCATTTGAAATCCTTGCAGTTGAACCATTCTAAAATTGCCTCTTTTTTCAATGCTCCTTTTACAAAATATGCTGCTTGATTTTGGCAAGGTTTAATTGGGGGAACAATAACATATCTTTAAAATAGTGTATAATACATACAGGCAGAACCCAGAAAACCGGTTCTGCCTGTATGTATCTTTAACCACTGTTGACATTTACACAAAAAATAAATTGCATTAATCGTAAACCTTAAATCCTATGGACTGATACAACCTTGCCGCTGCCCTATTAATTGAGCGAACTGTAATTATTTGTATACCATCGGCAAAAGCATCGCTTACGGCTTTTTCGCATAGAGCTTTTGCATAGCCTTTTCCGCGCATTTCGGTGACAGTACCGACAAATTCAAGAGAAGCGGCGCCGCTATTATTCATAATTGCAGCCACGGAAGCGGGAACGTCGTCATGATACAAAATATAACATTTCACATCCATTTTTTCGCACCAAATAAAGTGATTGACAGGGTGTATATCGGTGTACCCCCCTGCAAAAATATCATTTGCCAGTCGTGCCCACACCGCAAACTCTTCCGCTGTATGCACCTTGTTGATTTTATAATTATTTTGGCTCAACCCCCAAAGTAGTGGAAAAGGTTAGAAAGGACAAGAAACGGCGAGGTTCAGCTTGCCAGCGACAAGGAAAATTTTTGAAGCAAAACCTTTGAAAGTATGAAAACCGCGGGCGGCTCTTTTTGCGGATTGAATCATCGAATTAATTCCCTCGCAAATGGCATTGGTAAGGCGATTATCAAAATAATTCATAATACGATCTTTGTGTTTTAATAAAGTTGCCGCAGTGTTTTTCATTTCCGGAAGCCGGGAACGTCGCATCCAAGAGTACAATCCGGCGAAAACCGGACCGGCGTCTTCGGCTGTTTCGCATGCATAAAAATCGTCCAAGACAGACACGATCCGGTACGCGCGTCCTGTTTTAGGATATTGCTTGGAAAGGCTTTGCAACGCGATCCTTTGTTCCTCGGTCAAACGTTTTTCGGGAATCATAAACAGCTTTCTGCCACGAAATAAAGCCTGTTTTTCGGAGCTTTCTTTTTGCTCTTTTTTACGAACCTCATCGAGCGATTTTAACACTAATTGCTTGACATGGAATTTATCAATGGTATGTTTTGCGTTCGGAAATTTTTCCTCAACAGCCGACAAAAATGCCGCTGACATATCGCTTGTAACCGATTTAATTTCGGCGCAATTTCCGCCTTTTTGGGTTAATTTCTCAGAAAACTTTTCAACTGTCGAATACCCGCGCCGCTGATGGATATTCTGTCGGAGCATAAGAAGCGGCAACGAGAATCCTCGCGGCTTTTCACTGAGGATTACCGCGTATGCGGGGGGGAGCGTCCGCTTCGGGACACCTCGATTGAGAAAAAGAACAAAGCCTTTTCCAAAGCTGCGGGCTTGCCGCATATACGGATATACGACTTCCGGCACTCACACGCGAGCCTACTGGCAAACGAGGGCATCAACATTCAGGAGATAGCCCGCCGCTTGGGTCACAGCAACGTTCAGATGACCTGGAATACTTATAGCCACCTATATCCCCGAGAGGAGGAGAGGGCTGTGGAAATCCTCAACAGAATATCCCCGAAATAATTTTTTTGGTGCTTTTTCGGGGAAATGAAAAATCAGACCGCATTGTTATGCGGTCTGACGCGCTTATGGCGGAAAGAAAGGGATTCGAACCCTTGAACGGGTATTAGCCGTTACACGATTTCCAATCGTGCGCCTTAGACCAGCTCAGCCATCTTTCCGAATTATTTATCGACTCGCTTACGCTGTCGACTTATATATTTTATCACAACTTATCCGATTTGTCAAGCACTTTTTAAAATTTTTTCCAAAAATTTTATTGCTATTCCCGCGGCTGCGTCAACTCACGCTAAAAATGAGGTTTTGGTTGTTTTTTTATACATCAAATGTTTTTTCAAAAATCCGGCTTTTTTACTTGAAAAAAACAGACAAACATGATATAATTAAAATGTATATATGCGGAAACAATAAATTTGTTGTTTTAAAGCGTAAAAAACTATCTCCGAATATTCAGAGAGAAAGGAACCCCTTTGGAGCTTAATATTGTGCTTGCGCAGCCGCAGATACCGCAAAACGCGGGCAACATATCGCGAACCTGCGCCGTAACCGGAGCAAGGCTGCATATGATACGCCCGATGGGCTTTGAGATTGATGACAAAAAGCTCAAGCGCGCAGGGCTGGACTATTGGAAGTATCTGGATATCAGCTATTACGACGGCTTTGAGGATTTTTTCGGGAGAAACGGCGGCGAATGCCTTTACTTTACCACAAAGGCTGAAAACCGCTATACCGATGTGAAATATCCCGACAAATGCTTTCTGTTTTTCGGCAGAGAGGACGCGGGATTGCCCGAGGAGCTGCTGTTCCGCAACCGCGCCCGGTGCGTCCGTATCCCGATGCTGCCCACACTTCGCAGTCTTAACCTTTCAAACAGCGTGGCGATAGCCGCCTATGAGGTCCTGCGGCAGTGGGATTTTCCGACGCTTGAAAGCGCCGGCAGCCTTACAAAATATGAATGGGGCAATGCCGATAAATTCAACGGAGATTATGCCCCCGAAAAAATTTAATAAATGGTTCGGGCAATTCGCCCGAGAAAGGATAACATATGAACGAGAAAGTAAGAATTATAACCGACAGCGGCTGCGATATCTCACCGCAGGCAGAGGAGCGCTACAAGAACCTGCTTACCCTTGTACCGTTTGAGTTCACCATCAACGGCGAGCCGTATACCGATCGGAAGGACATAAAACCCGATGAGTTCTACAAAATCCTCAAGGAGCAGAGCGAGATACCCAAGCACTCCCAGATAACCGCCGCCACATTTGAGGACAAGTACCGCGAGCTTTACGCACAGGGTGCGAGAGAGCTTATTGTAGACCTTATAAACGCGCATGGCTCACAGACATGCTCCAATGCGGAGCTTGCGAAACGCAACATCGCCGATGAGCTTCCCGACCTTAAGATACACGTTATCGACAGTCAGAATTATACCTTGGGCTACGGATATCCCGTGCTGGAGGCATGCAAGAAGCTGGAGGGCGGTCAGTCCGTGGAAAGCGTCGTGGCGTATCTGGAGGACTGGGCTAAGCATATAGAGGCTTATATAATCGGCTTCGAGCTCAGGCATATGAAAAAATCGGGAAGAATAACCGCGGCGGCTTCCTTTCTCGGAGAGCTTATGGGGCTTAAGCCGCTGATATCCCTTTATGCCGAAAAAACCGAGGTAATACGCAAGGCGCGCGGTGAAAAAGCTGTCATAGACGCCGCGGTGGAAGCTATCTCCGCACGAATGATACCCGAGACCCCGTGGTGTGTTATTACCACCACACGACCCGACTGCGAAAAAGAGTTTATTGATAAAATGACGAAAAAAGTGGGATACGGTCCCGCACTGGTGGAGAAGTGCGGCGCCGCGGTCAGCTGCAACGCGGGTCCCGAATTTATAGGTGTACTCGTCCGCGGTCCCGAGCGCGGCTGATATCACCCCGATTCAAGCCGCTTCTGCGGCTGCAATATCCGACATAAAGGAGCGTCAACTTGGAAATTCTTGATTATATAACCGACATTTTGCAGAATTTTGTACGTATCATAATGTCCATAAGTTTTTTTGATGTTCTGGATATTCTGATACTTACATTCCTTGTGTACTATATTATAAAGCTCATGCGCGAAACACGCGCAATGCAGCTTTTAAAGGGAATATTCATACTTATTATAATATACGTGGTGGTTCAGATATGCCAGCTTAAGGCAATGAGCTTTCTTATGGAGAATTTCCTGCAAGTGGGGATACTTGCGGTTATTATCGTGTTCCAGCCCGAACTTCGGCGCATTCTCGAAAAGGTGGGAAGAACAAAGGTCAGCACAATCGCACTCAATATCGAGCAGTCCGACAAATCCAACAACGCAAGGGACATAGCCATCAAGGGCATCGCGGACGCCTGCGGAACTCTCCACGACACCAAAACTGGCGCGCTAATCGTAATCGAACGCCAGACAAAGCTGGGAGATATAACCGAAAAGTCCCATGTGATCAACGCCGACCCCAATCCGGAGCTTTTCTGCAATCTTTTCTACAATAAAGCCCCGCTGCACGACGGCGCCGTAATTATCCGCAACAACCGTGTTTACGCCGCAGGCTGCTTTCTTCCCAACACGACCAAGGATCAGTATCTCCCCTCGGAGCTTGGCTCCCGCCACAGGGCGGCTGTGGGAATGAGCGAGAATTCCGACGCGCTGGTAATAGTCGTTTCCGAGGAAACGGGAAATATTTCCGTTGCAATGGACGGACAGCTCACAAGGGATCTGAACAAGGAAAGCCTTACCAACATACTTAAGAGCAAAATGCCGGGAAATCCCGCGCAGGAAAAAAAGAAACTCCGCGGAAAAAAGCGGTAAGGGGGACGGCTAATGAATTTTCTTAAAAAAATCGCCATGGACATCAGGGGCAACTACAAAACTCTTATACTTGCTTTTCTTATCGCCGCGGCTTTCTGGATAGTGGTTTCAATAAACGTATTCCCCACCATCGAAGATGAAATAGGAAATATATCCGTTACAGCGCAGCCCACGGAGTACATGGAGCAGAACAATCTGAAAATCGTGGGAGATTTCAACGATATTGTTGATATCCGTATAGAAGGCAAGAGATACGACATTACGGGGCTTGGCGCGAATGATTTCACCGCGTCGGTCGATCTCTCCCAGATACGCGCAAAGGGCACGTACACTCTTCCGGTAAACGTAACGCCGGCCACTGACAGCGGAAGCACCGTTATAAACGTTTCCCCCCCTTCGGTAACGCTGGTCGTCGATGAAATTGTTTCGCGCGAGTTTACCGTGGAGGGCACAGCACCCAACATAAGCCTTGCTGATGAATACTATATGGATGAGATAACCGCTTCCCCCGCGCAGATAACGCTTACCGGCTCGTCGAATATTCTCGACAAGGTGACAAGAGTTGAGGCTCGTTCGGTACTGAGCGGCGAGATACGCCAATCACACGAAACGCAAAGCGAGCTTATAATATACGGCTCGGGCGGTGCAAGAATAATCAGCGACGAGATAGAGCTGTCCGCGGAAAGCGTTTCGGTCAATATCCCGATTTACAAGCAAAAGGAGCTTCCCCTCACCTTCTCGCTCTCCAACTATCCGTCGAACTTTGACACCGACAGCCTTAAATACACCATTCAGCCCCCCTATATCACGGTCGCCGCGCCCGACGATTCCATCGATTTTATAAGTGAGCTGGATATCGGGACGATAGATATTTCCGACATTCGCCTTAATCAGGTCGCTACTATACCTATAACTCTGCCCGACGATTACAAAAATCTGTCCGGAAACACCAATGCCAGAATAGTGTGGGATATATCCGATTACGGAAAGCTTGACTATACCATAACAGATATCGGAATTTCCAACGCGCCCGACAACTTTAACGTATCGCTTATCACTAATGAGGTAACCATCACCGCAATAGGTCCTTCCGACAGACTGGCGGCGCTTAATCCCAACGATTTTATTGTGACCGCCAATCTCCTCGGCACAAATATAATGTCCGGTGCACAGGACGTTGCGCTGACCATAACCATCAAGGGCGCAAAACAGAAATGCTGGGTATCCGGAAGCTACAAGGCTACTGTATATGCTCAGCTAAAGCCGGAGGATATTGAGGAATAATGGCTCTTATCGTATCACAGATAAAAACATCACTTGACGAAAGCAAGGACAACGCCATAGGCAAGGCGCTGTCCTTGCTTTGCGTGAGAAATAACGAGGTAAAAACAGCGGCGCTGCACAAGTGCTCCGTTGACGCGCGGCGCGGGGTGTGCTTTGTAAGCTCGGTGTATATCGAGCTGAACAGCTCCGAGCTGGAAGCGAAGCTCTCACGCAAACACGACAACGTCAGGCTGTATCAGAGGGAAGAGCTTTCGGTAAACTTTGGCACAGAGGAGCTGCATGGAGATATCTACATCGCAGGCTTCGGTCCCGCGGGGATGTTCTGTGCGCTGACGCTGTGCGAGTTTGGCTACAAGCCCGTTGTACTGGAGCGCGGAGCGCCCGTGGAGCGCCGTGTGCGCGACGTTGAGGGATACTGGCGCGGAGGAGCGCTGAAGCCGTCTTCCAATGTGCAGTTCGGCGAGGGCGGCGCGGGAACTTTCTCCGACGGAAAACTCACCACAAGGATAGGCGATCCGCTTTGTGCCAGAGTACTGGACAGGCTGTGCCGATTCGGTGCTCCCGAAGAGATACTGCTCAAGGCAAAGCCGCATATCGGTACGGACAGGCTGCGCGGGGTCGTGGCGAATTTAAGAAACGAGGTTATCCGCCTTGGCGGAGAAATCAGATTTTATTCCCCGCTTGAAGACATACGGCTGCAAAACGGACGTGTGCTCTCCGTCACGGTAAACGGCGAAGAGCTTCCCTGCGGTGCTCTGGCGGCGGCGATAGGTCACTCCGCCCACGACACATTTGAAATGCTTCTGAAAAAGGGGATAACTCTGCTTCCCAAGCCCTTTTCGGTGGGAGCGCGCATAGAGCACCTCCAGGAGGACATAGACCGCGCTCTGTACGGAAAATACGCGGGGCACCCTGCCCTGCCGCCCGCCGAATATCAGCTTTCCTATCACGACAGCCATAACCGCGGGGTGTATACATTCTGTATGTGTCCCGGGGGATATGTGGTAGCCTCGGAGAGCGAGAACGGCACAATAGTGACCAACGGCATGAGTCGTTTTGCGCGGGACGGTGTCAACGCCAACAGCGCAGTGCTGGTTTCTGTCGGTCCCGAGGATTTCGGGTCGCAGCCGCTTTCGGGGGTGGAATTTATTCATCGGCTGGAGCGGCACGCGTTTGAAATGACGCGCGGCACAGGAAAAGCCCCCGCTTCACTTACAAGAGAATTTTTGGGGAACGGCGGCGGGCTTTCTCCCGGCAGTGTAGTCCCCACCTATCCGCGTGGGGTGGAAGCGGCAGACCTTCGGGAGCTTTTTCCCGATTTTGTTACGATGCCTCTGGCGGAAGCTCTGGGATATTTTGACCGCCGCATAAAGGATTTTGCGGACAGCGACAGCGTCCTCACCGCGATAGAAACACGCTCCTCCTCCCCTGTCAGGATAGTGAGGGGGGAAGACGGCGCGGCTCTTTGCGCGGAAAATCTCTACCCCTGCGGAGAGGGCGCAGGGTACGCGGGCGGGATAATGTCCGCGGCAGTTGACGGAATAAAGACCGCCGTAAAAATAATGGAGCGATTCAAACCGACCATATCACCTCGCTGATACCGCTCTTTGGTCTTTATACAGATATCTATGCAAAAATCCTACGCATATTACTTTATCAAAGCTCCTCCGACATACATGCAGCACGCACGCGTCGCTTTCCTTGTACCATGCTCGGTCTTTTTGCAAATATTATATTATGACAAAAGATTAGTATGAATATCTCAGCTTGTAGAAAAAAATTTGCCACGCATTGTCGGCGCATGCAATTTAAAAAAGGATCGGAATTTGCTAAGCAAATTCCGATCGGTTACCGCAATAGCGTGGAGGTGGTTTTGCGCATTATGCGCGTGGCTGCTTGTGGTATTTTGCAGCTGCTTGCGCAAAACCCCGCGCAGCGAACGGCGCGTGATTGCGGGAATTTTGAAATTTTTAAAAATAATCCGCCCTTGGTCAAGATTTATTTACAGGTCGGAATATCTGTCGGGAAATATCTTTCGGAAAACCTATTGACAAATTGGTAAAATTATATTAAAATTATATATGATTAAACGTTTTTATGGACGTTTTGCACACTAAAAAACAAGAAAAATTACTTAAAGGAGAGATTACCATGGCATACATTTTAGGTGTTGACATCGGCACTTCCGGCACTAAAACCGTGCTTTTTTCGGAGGACGGCACGCCCGTTTCCTCGGCTACCTATGAGTACCCGCTGTATACCCCGCAAAACGGCTATGCGGAGCAGGAGCCGCTGGACTGGTGGAACGCTTCGGTAAACGGTATCAAGGACGTTATCGGTCAGAGCGGCGTTGCCGCCGAGGAGATAAAGGGAATCGGACTTTCGGGGCAGATGCACGGTCTTGTTATGCTGGACGCGGACAACAAGCCTATACGCCGTTCAATAATCTGGTGCGACCAGAGAACCGCGCGGGAGGTCGTTGAGATAACCGACAAGGTGGGCGCGGACAGACTTGTCGAAATAACCGCAAACCCCGCCATTACGGGCTTTACCGCCGCAAAAATAATGTGGGTCAAAAATAACGAGCCGCAGAATTACGAAAAATGCCGCCATATCCTGCTGCCGAAGGACTACATCAGATTCATGCTGACCGGTGAATTTGCAACGGAGGTTTCCGACGCTTCGGGAATGCAGCTGCTTGATATCCCGAACCGCTGCTGGTCCGACGAGGTGCTGACAAAGCTGGGTATTGACAAGGCGCTGCTGGCTAAGGTTTACGAATCCCCCGAGATAACGGGAACTGTAACAAAGCAGGTAGCGGAGCTTACGGGGCTTAAAGAGGGCACTCCCGTTGTGGGCGGCGCGGGTGATAACGCGGCTGCCGCCGTAGGTACAGGCGTTGTGGAGGACGGCAAGGCGTTCACCACCATAGGCTCAAGCGGCGTTGTTTTCGCGCATACCTCTGATATAGCGATAGACAGGCAGGGCAGGGTTCACACCTTCTGCTGCGCCGTGCCCAACTGCTGGCATGTTATGGGAGTCACCCAGTCCGCGGGTCTTTCTCTGAAATGGTTCAGGGACAATTTCGCGTGGGCGGAGATGGAAACCGCCGTTTCAATGGGCGTAGACCCCTACTACCTAATGGATAAAGAAGCGGACAGCGTTCCTATCGGAGCGAATCGCCTGCTGTATCTCCCCTACCTTAACGGCGAAAGAACTCCGCACCTTGACCCCAACGCAAGAGGAGTATTCTTCGGTCTTTCTTCTATGCATAAGAAAAAGGATATGCTCCGAGCGGTCATGGAGGGCGTTTCCTATTCGCTGCGCGACTGCGTTGAGGTCATGCGGGAAATGAAGATAAACGTAAGCGACATGATGGCGTGCGGCGGCGGCGGAACATCAAAGCTCTGGAGGCAGATGCTTGCCGATCTGTACGCCTGCCCCGTAAAGACAACCGAAAACAAGGAGGGTCCCGCTCTCGGCGTAGCGCTGCTTGCGGCTGTCGGCGCGGGAATATACAAAAGTGTTCCCGAAGCATGCTCGGTAGTTATCAAGCCTGAAAAAATACAGGAGCCGACACATGAAAATATCGGCGAATACGAGCGTGTTTATCAGATGTACCGCAGGCTCTACCCCGCAATGAAAAAGAGCTTTGAGCAGCTCGCACAATTATGACGGATATCACGATATACAGCGGCGAAAATCCCCCGCCGGCGAAGGTTTTTGATTCGCTGTACGAGCTTACGGAGATTTCGTTTCCCGCCTGCGAGCGCCGCACCAAGGCGGAGCATTTCGCGGAATATGAGCACACACAGTTCCGCAGCCTGTGTTATTGTCCCAATGGAAATCTGGCGGGCTATATGAACTACTGGGAAATGGACGAGTTTATTTATCTGGAGCATTTCGCAGTATCTCCCGAGCTTCGCGGAAAGGGGATCGGCGCGGCGATGGCAGAGGAGCTTAAAAAGCTCTCGTGCGGCTTGATAGTACTGGAAGCTGAGCCGTCCGAACAAAGCGGCACTGCAAAACGCCGCACGGGTTTCTATGAGCGTCTGGGATTTACAATCAATCCATACGACTATATCCAGCCGCCTATTTCCGGTAATCAGCCCCCTGTTTTGCTCAGACTCATGACTTACCCGAGAGCGATTTCGCAGAGCGAATACCTTAATATACGCAGAGATCTTTATTCTCATGTCTACGGAGTTGGCAGCGATTGGAAATGCTCCTTGGACGAATGAAATATAAAAGGGCAATGCTTTTTTGAGCATTGCCCTCAGACTGTATATAAAGGTTGACCAAGAGCGAATTATTTAAAAAAATTTCAAAAATTCCGTTAGTCATACTCCGTTACGCTGCGCTTCACTCCGCATGCCTAACGGAAACCGTACACATTTGCCATTTGGCAAATGTGTACTTTTTGAAATTTAATATTCTGACATTGCGCGGCAAATAGGCTTTTTTTACAAGCTGAGGGCAATGCTTTTTTTGAGCATTACCCTTATTTGTATATAGGTTGACCTAAATTGGGTTATTTAAAAAAATTTCAAAATTTCATGCGCCGACTTTGCGTTGTCAATAGGCTTTTTCAATAATAATACAGTAAACCGGTTTCGGTTTCGGTTCGTTTCAGCTTTATCCCGAAAACGATGTCGAGAATACCGCTTCGGAACACCTCCTCGGGAGAACCCACAGCGCGCAGAGTACCCTCCGAAAGCACCATCGTTTTGTCGGAGTATTTCAGCGCCATGGGAAGATCATGCAGCACCGAAACCACCGCTCTACCGCTGTCGGCAAGCTCACGGCACAGCTCCATAAGCTTTATACGATGAGAGATATCCATAAACGAGGTAGGCTCGTCCATCAGTATCACAGGAGAATCCTGCGCCAGAGCCATTGCGAGAAATACACGCTGCTGTGTGCCGCCCGACAGCGTAGATATGCTCTCCCCTGCCAATTCGCTCAGCCCAGTCATTCCCAGTGCCCGCTCCGCGGCGACTATATCCTCCCTGCGGTAGCGGCGAGGATATGACAAATGTGCAAATCTACCGTGAAGCACCATTGTCATCACCGAAAGCTCGGGTATCTTTTTGGACTGCGGCAGGTAGGCGACCCGCCGCGCCACAGCCGCCGCGCTGAGCTTTTCAATGGGCGTTCCGCCAACAAGAATGCTCCCGCCGCTTTTCGGCACTATGCCTATCAAGGCTTTGAGGAGCGTACTTTTGCCGCTCCCGTTCGGTCCTATTATCGAGGTTATCTCTCCGCCCGAAAATCCGACTGAAATATTGTGCAGCACCTCGCGCCGATACCCCGCGCACATATTTTCCGATGATAAAAGTGTCCCCGTCAAAATCGCCCCGTTTCCATTGATAAATTATACTAATTGATCGTCGGAGTGCAGACAAGATTTGCGGATAGACCATCCTATCGCAAGGAGCATTGACGCAGCGAGAGGCATGGGATTTCCGCGAAGATGTCAAACGTAGACCATCAATTAGTATTACGCGTTCAGCCGCTGTGCCCGCCCTTGTGCCGCAGAAGCAGCAGAATGAAAAACGGCGCCCCGATAGCTGACAATACTATTCCCGTGGGTATTTCGTAGGGAGCAAAAAGCGTTCTCGCGGCACAATCGCAGAGCGTTACCAGCGCCGCTCCGAAAACCGCGGAAAACGGCAGCAGACGACGGCTCTCACCGCCTACCAGTCTGCGCGCGATATTGGGGACGATCAGTCCAACAAAACCCAGCAGACCCGCAAAGCTCACACTCGCTCCCGCAAGGAGCGCGGCAAGCGTCAGGAAAACCGTACGCGCTTTCTTTGCGGAAAGTCCCAGACCCTGCGCCGTTTCCTCACCCATTGAAAGCAGGTCAAGCTCGTTGGAAAGGGATATCACCGCCGCAAGCCCGACAATTATCATTATCCCTGCGGGAACGAGCCGCGAAGAAACCACTCCCGAAAATCCGCCTGTACGGAAATCGGACGTGATAATGCCTATCTCGGGAAAAAGAGTAATTATTCCCTCGGATACGGCGGTAAGAAAGCTGTTCACAGCTACTCCGCCCAAAATCACCGCGGAACGCGACGCGGAAGTCTTATGCGCCGCAAAAGCAACCGTAAGCACAGCCAACAGCGCTCCCACAAACGCAGCTCCCGCCACCGCCAAGCCGTATATCGCGCCAAAAGCGCAGCAGACGGTGACTCCCAGACCCGCGCCCGCGTTTACTCCGATTATACCGGGGGAAGCAAGACGGTTAGCCAGCACACCTTGTATCACCGCGCCCGACGCAGCAAGCCCCGCGCCCGCCAGCAGGCAGGCGGCGGTTCGCGGAAGCCGCGCGTAGCGGAAAATTCTCCACTCGGGTGTATTACCGCCGAAAAGTTCCGCCGGGGACAGCCACACCGCCCCCACGCACAGACTGAGGACTGCCGCCAACACACAGACTGCCGCGGCTATCCAAAAAATGTGCTTCTTCATTGCTCACCGCTGAGGATACGCTCCAGTCCCTCGTAAGCCTCTCCCCAGCGGGAATTGGGCTTCTGATTATACAGCCGCTTATCCATGATATACACTCTGCCCTCTTTAACGGCGGTCAGCTCCTCCCATGCCGGATTATCCGCGATAAACTCGTCAACCTTCTGCTGTGCGCTTTCCGCGTTCCCAAGGTAAACCATAAAAATAAAATCGGGGTCGGATTTTATAATGTACTCCATGCTTAAATTTTCAAGCAGGGATTCATCGCTGTCCGCGATATTTACGCAGCCAAGTGCCTTAAACATCTCGCCGAGCACGTTGCCGCTGCTGTTTTTCGCGCGTACACTGGCTGAGGAAGCTCTCAGCGAAAGTACTGTGGGAGCGCCGTTTCGGGCAACGCGGTTCTCGCTTTCGGCAAGCACCGTGTCTATCTGAGACTGTATATCCGTGCCGTTGGTCTTGTACAGATCCTTTCGCTTGGTGATATCGGTGCATATATCAAGCATATGGAGGTAATCATCGAAATCCGATACGTCAAAATACGCCACGGGAATCCCCGCACTCTCCAGAGTGTCCAGCCATTCCAGGTCCACACGGATATTGCTGCTTGCTATCACAAAGTCGGGAGAAGCCGAAAACAACATTTCAAGGCTGAGATCGTTAATTTTGCCGAGATTTACCGCGCTCTCGGACATCTGAAAATCAAAATCGTCCCACGCGTCATCGGGAGCTGCAGCCACTTCCCCGCCCGCCAGATACCACACCTCCGCAAAGCTGCCCAGCAAAGCCGCAACCCGCTCGTGGGAATTCACCATAACGCTTCTGCCCAGATCGTCCGTAAAGGAATACGCCTCCGCCGAAGCGCCGGAAGCATTGGAATTATCCGAGCCGCCCAAACTGTCCGCGCCCGACGCGCAGCCCGTCATCAGGACCGCCGACAATATAACACAGAAAAATTTTCTCAACAGGTAGCACCGCCCTTTACATTCTTTTTCAGCACAGCGCTCTTATCGATTTTGTCGTTCAGCACCTTATCCTGAACATAGTCGAAGCCCAACCGCTCTATGGTATCCGCGAAGCGCTCACCCGTTATGCCCTCGTCGCGGAAGAACAGAATCGCGCGCTCAATGATGTCAAGCACCTCTTCTTCGGAGGTAAAAAGCCTGTCAAGCGGCTTTCCGCGCGCAATTTTCTTTCCCCATCTTCCGCCGATATATATCCTGTACCCGTCGGTATACTCGGGAATCGCTCCGAACGGACACTTCTCCCTGCACCGTCCGCAGCTGTTGCAGTCCTCAGAGATATTCAGTTTGCCATTGTCCACTTTTGCAGCTTTAATTGGGCAGGAGTTCTCCACCTGACACTTTTTGCAGCCGCGGCACATATCGTGATTTACGACCGGCACACGCTGTCCGACAACGCCCAGGTCGTTCAGATCGGGCTTTACGCAGTTATTGGGACAGCCGCCCACAGCTATTTTGAATTTATGCGGCAAAGTCACATCATGATAGCCGAGATAGAAGCGCTCGTGTATCTTTTCGCTTAGTCCGAAGCTGTCAAGCAGCCCGTACTGACAGGTGGTGCCCTTGCAGGAAACGACGGGACGCACCAGCGAGCCTGTGCCGCCTGTGAGCAGGTCATGCTCTTTAAGGAACTCCATCAGCTCGTCAAGAACCGCGTAGTGGACGCCTTGAATTTCCAGCGTAAGGCGGGAGGTCATTGTCACCTCGCCGCTTCCGTATTTCTCCGCAGCCTCCGCGATCGCTTTTTGGTCGGCGGCGGTAATTTTTCCGTTTTTGGTGATTATCCTTACGTTGAAAACGTCGGGATATCGCTTATCCCACAGGCAGCCCAGCGCCTTAACGCGCTTTATCTCCTCGGGAGGCAGCTTTCCCGCGGCGTTCTCCGCCTTTACCGTGTTGAAAAACACTCCGCCCTCCAGCACTCTTGTATTGGTATATCCGTAATGCTTCAGACGGTTTTGCAGGAAATAGCCGCGCTTGCCCTTGGTGCACACAAGAAGCAGCTTTTCGTCCTTGGGAATCCCCTTAAGCTCTCCGAGAACCTTGCCCAGATCAACCCACTCCGCGCCGAAAATTTTATGTTCGGGCTGAACGTCTATCACGCGGTAGCCCTTCGCCGCGCCGCTGAGGTACTCCGCGGGAGTGAAGCTCTCCAGCGCGCCGCTTATCTTGTTTTCAAGAATACCGCACGCCTGCACAAAAGGGTGTATAGCTGTGGAAAACGGCGGCGCGTAAGCCATATCCAACGTGTCAAAATCGCTCAGGCAAAGCCCCGCGGATATGCCGACCACCGCGATATCAGTCATCTTATCCACCGTGCCCGCGCCGATCACCTGCAATCCAAGAAGTCTGCCCGTATCCCTGTCAGCTATCAGCTTTGTGACAAAGCTGTCGGAATCGGGATAATAATGCGCCTTGTCGTCGGTCACGCATACCGCCGTTATCACATTAAAGCCGGCGTTCCGCGCCTGCTCCTCTGAAAGACCGGTGCGGCCCGCGTTCAGCCCGTCCGCCAGCCTTATCACACCCGTGCCGAGGCAGCCCACATAAGGAGTTTCACTGCCTGTCAGCGTGCGCGCAAGGCATCTCGCGGTAATATTGGCTGTCGAACCCATTGCCGACCACTGCCGCGCTCCCGTTACGCGGTTCTTTACAACTGCGCAGTCCCCTGCCGCGTAGATGTCGGGAAGATTTGTATGCTGATATTCGTCCACCGCGACAGCGCCGTTTATCAGCTCCACGCCGCTGTCCTTAAGGAAGTCCGTGGCGGGGCGCACACCCACGCTCATTATAACCATGTCCGCGGAAATATTCCCCATGCTTGTGGAAACGCCCTCAACCCTTTCGCCGCCATTTATCGCGGTAAGGGTAGTTCCCGTAAGTATCTTAAGCCCTTTTTGCCGCAGAAGCCGCGCCGCGTAGCCTGCCATTTCCGGATCAAGCACATTGGGGAGTATCTGCCCGCCCATATCCATAAGCGTGACCGACAGCTTCTGCGCCATGAGATTTTCCGCCATTTCCATGCCGATAAAGCCCGCGCCGACAACCACCGCGCTTTTCGCGGAGTTCTTCTGTATAAATTCGCGTATATCTATCGCGTCGTCGGGAGTGCGCACGGTGAATACCCCCGAAAGCCCCGCGCCGTCCACCTTTGGAATAATGGGTACCGCGCCCGTGGCGATGATCAGTTTGTCGTAGCTCTCCTCGCTTTCACTGCCGTCCAAAACGGAGCGCAGCGCGACCGTCTTTTTCGCGTGATCTACCGACACCGCCTCCTGCCCCGTGTAAACCTCCGCGCCCGTCAGCGATGAATATTTCGCGGGAGTATTCACTATAAGTTCATCGCGGGTTTCAATACCGCCGCCCACGAAATAGGGCAGTCCGCAGCCCGCATAGGAAATATCCGCGCTCTTCGTGAATATTTTTACCTGCGCCGACCTGTCCTCGCGCTTTATCTTAGCCGCCGCCTTAGTACCCGCGGCAACTCCGCCGATAATAACAACCTTCATGGCAAACAATACCTTTCATATTTTAATTTCA
Source organism: uncultured Oscillospiraceae bacterium (assembly GCA_910587135.1). Lineage (GTDB taxonomy): Bacteria > Bacillota > Clostridia > Oscillospirales > Ruminococcaceae > CAG-115. The sequence goes on along the minus strand of CAJULF010000013.1, from coordinate 44,956 downwards.
GAACCTGCCTTCACAAAATTTGCCGAAAAGACACATGTAATATCTTGTAAAGACGGGTTCTCAGAGGTAACATAAGCCGTTACCTATTACTTTTGAATATTATACCATTTTCTTCCGAGAAAATCAATCCGTTTTTAACAGTTTACAATTTATAATTTTGTGCAAAAAAATTTTTAAAAACCCCCTTGACAAACCAAAAACAATATGGTATATTGTATATATGAGATATACACAATGTTTACAAAATAAACTTTGATATCTCAACCGGTAAAATCTTTCGGAAGAGCTGCCGTTCAAAGCGCAGGGGAATGCGCAGTCCCCGCGCGTAGAGCGGCATAGAGGTAAACTGATGAACATAGTGATAACAAATTCGGGCGGCGTTCCGATATACGAGCAGATAGTGTCGCAGATAAAGGGCATGATACTCGGGGGAACGCTTAAAGAGGGCGATCCGCTGCCCTCCATGAGAGCGCTGGCGCAGGATCTGCGCGTAAGCGTGATAACCACAAAGCGGGCATACGAAAGCCTTGAAGCGGAGGGGCTTATCGAATCCTTTACGGGGCGCGGCAGTTTTGTTGCGGCGGCAGACCCCGAAATGCTCAGGGAGCAGAATCTCCGTGAAATAGAGCAGCATCTGTCCCAAGCCGCCGAGATAGCCAAGCGGAGCGGCGTGAGCAAGGAAGAACTGACCGAAATACTGGAAATATTTTTTTAGGGCGGAGGCGGCAGGCTTCCGCGAATGTAAGGGAGAGTAATTATGGAAAACTGTATCGAACTTAAGGACGTAACGCGGGTCTACCCGAAATTTAAGCTGAATAATATCAATCTTTCCGTCCCCTGCGGGTCGGTAATGGGATTTATCGGCGAGAACGGCGCGGGAAAATCCACCACGATAAAGGCGATTTTAGGGCTGCTGAAAAAGGGAGAAGGCACGGTTACGGTTCTTGGTGAGGACGCGTCGGGGCTTTCCTCGCAGATCAAGGAGCAGATTGGAGTTGTGTTTGACGGACTGGCGTTCCCCGCGAACCTTAACGCAAAGCAGCTCGACAAGGTAATGTCGGGGATATACAAAACTTGGGACAGCGCTGACTTCTTCGGCTATCTTAACCGCTTTGAGCTGCCTCTCGACAAGAAATTCAAGAGCTTCTCACGCGGTATGGAAATGCGGCTTTCCATCGCAGCGGCGCTCAGCCACAATCCTCGCCTGTTGATTCTCGACGAGCCTACAAGCGGACTTGACCCCGTAATGCGCAGCGAGATACTTGATATCTTTATGGAATTCATGCAGGACGAAACGCACTCCATCTTTATTTCAACCCATATCACCAGCGACCTGGAGCATATCGCGGATTACATATGCTTTATACACAAGGGCAGCATAATCTTCACCGAGGAACGCAACGAAATGCTGGAGCGCCACAGGATACTCAAATGCACCGACGATGAACTGGCGCGGATAGACAAGGCGGATATAATCGGAATGCGCAAGGGCAGATATTCTAATGAGGTGCTGACCACCGCCGCGGAAAAATACCCCGATATCGCCGCGGACGCTCCGTCAATCGAGGAAATTATGGTATACTATGTAAAGGAGCAGTGATTATGAAGGGTTTGGTTTATGCGGGTCTTTTGCTTAACAAGACCTATTTTATAGTGGCGGGGCTGGTCGCGGCGGCAGGCACGGCTTTATTATCCGTTATGGGAAACCGTATGGGCAGCGATCCGGAAATGCTGCCGCTCATATCAATATTCATGCTTGGCATACAGTTTGTAGTGATGACAATAGTTGAGGAATATCTCGCGCGGGATTTCGAGAAAAATATCAAAAGCCGCTTTGCGGACTATGTTCTGGCGGGAATGTCAAAGACGAAATTCGTGACCGCGGAGCTGCTGAAAAATCTTATATCAATGGCGATAGCATTCGCGATAACGGTGTTTATGCAGCTGGTTTTTTGGGCGGTAAACCCGGGAATGATAGGCGCGGGCAGGATTCTGCTGTTGGCGGCGCTTGCAATAATTATCGGGCTTATAGACTGGTCTTCCCTGCCGCTGGTGGTATATCTGAAAAGCGCCGAAAAGGCGGGACTTATAGTAGGGATCATACTGGGCTTCGGTGGGGTAATGCCGATAATGATCATATTTAATCTGTTTGAAAACAAATGGATAATAGTAATGGAGTTTTTCTCACGGGATCTGACTTTCTTTTGGGTAGTTGGTATCGGGGCGTTGACTTACGCGCTGTTCTATTGGATACTGCTTAACAGGGTAAGAAGGGGGGATGTGTGTTGAAGGGCTTGATTTTAAAGGATATTTACAGCGTAAGATTTCAGATATTCGCCGCGTTCCTGCTTATGCTTCTCCCGAATATCATGCTGATGATGGCAGGCGGCGGAATGGCGGTAACCGAAGACAGCTTTCTGTCCGCGGAGGAAATGAATCTCATAAGAGCAATGATATACGGAATTGTAAACTATACCACCATCACAGTTTACTCCTCTTTCCTGCTGAACACCCTTGAGGACGACACCCGAAGCGGCTGGATGAAAATGCAGCGCACCATGCCCGTAAGCGGTACGCAGATAATCGGCGGGAAGATACTCGCCACTCTTATGATAATCGGGCTGCTTACCGGGGTATCGCTTATATTCAATATTCTTGCGGCATTACTGTTTGACATCGGTCTTGAACTGATGATAGCGCTGCCGCTGTGCTGCGGACTGCTGCAAATAATTACTCTGTGCCCCGTTTTCCCTATATCCATGAAAATCGGTACAAAATATACAACTGCGCTTTATGTGAGTCTGGTCATTCTGTTCGCCATAGCAATGGGAGTGCTGCTTATAAGCACGCTTGCCTCGGACATTTCGGAAAGCACCCTAAGGATATGTATGTACGGAGCGCTTCCGGTTCTTGCGGGCGCTGCGCTGGCGATATCCTTTGCGGCGGGGAAAAAATCCTGCGAAACGGATATATAATCCCAATTCTTCATTGAAAGTGTACACAAAAAATATTCGCAAAAACCATATATCGGAGTTTTGGCTCGTTTTTTGGACACTTTCTAATGAGAATAAGTATAACTCAGCTTAAAGAAAAAGTTTATTGACAACATAATGTCGGCGCATGAAATTTCAAACCGTACACATTTGCCGAAAGGCAAATGTGTACGGTTTCCTTAGTCGCGCAGAGCGAAACGCAGTGAAGCGGAGCGTGATTGCGGAAATTCTGCACACAAGCTTTGCGCAGTGCTGCCATAACTTTTATGTTAATATGTATAATAATGGGAGCGTCATTATTTTGCATATTATTCGGGAGCTATCACAAGAAAGGGCGTTAAGCATGATATTACCATAACCCCTGCCAACCCATGATTTTTCTCTCCCATATACAGAAATACCTCATAAGTTAATAAGCGGAGCAATAAAAAATGAAATATGCGATAAAGTCAATTTAACAATAAAATGATCCCCTTGATTGATTTCAAGGGGATTCGGTTTCCAACTGTTTTTGGGGTTATCAGTCAAAAAGCACGATTTTATCCAACCGCAGCGTTTCCTTGACATCAATCACGCGTTGGTTGGAGCTTCCTTTCCAATGCAGCTTAGCGTCCAGCAGAGACTTTATAAAGCGTCCGTCCACTACCACGTCCAACAGCGGGATTATATCCAGCTCCTTTATTTCATCCCAGTCGAAGCCCGTATACAGCCAAAGCGTTTTTTCGGGAAAATCGGCTTTTATTTTTGTCGCCAGACGGGTTATATCATCGCGGTTTTGCGGGTGAAGCGGATCGCCGCCGCTGAACGTGACACCGCTTATATAATCCTCGGAGAGCTTATCGAACAGCTCCGCTTCCGCCGCTTCGTCAAAGGGTATTCCCCCTTCGATATCCCATGTGATGGGATTATGGCAGCCCTCGCAGCGGTGAGTACACCCCGCCACCCAGAGCACGGTGCGAAGTCCGTCCCCGTTAAGCATATCGTCGGTAGTTATATTATGGTAACGCATTTTAACTCTCCCGAAAATTTTATTGTACAAAAATCACTTTTCATATCTGACTTCAAGCGACAGCGCCATAAGTATTGTCGGAGCGCAGCCAAGCAGCAGCGAAGCCGCATTCATCAATTTATACAAAACGATTGATCCCGCGGAAAGGTTGCCGTAATCCGTGTTGCCCACAAATAAATTTCCCACAAAAGCCAGCGCTGATATCGCTGCGTATATCAAAACAACGATAATAATAGTTTTCTTGTTCCGCAGTCTGCCCGCGTCGCAAAGCAGCAGAACTACCGCGCAAGCTATAGAAGGCGCACAAGACAGAGCGGCAAATATGACACATACCAGCACCCATAATGCTATAAGGGTAAAATTCCACTCAAGTGTGGAAGATGTGCTAATAAAAAGCCAAATCGCTTCCGCATCGCTGAATAGCTCTGCCACCGCCAAAAGCCGCAAACCTTTTCTCTTAACAAACGGCGCGGCAATAGTCAGTACCCCACCCACAAAGCGAATAATATCGAATCCCAGATAGAGTATGAAATAGCTGCTGCCGCGCGCCGCCTGAAAATTCACAAAATAAGGAAAACCAAATATAAACTCTCCTCGCTCGGTATGAATACCGATTGCACTCAGCCAAAAAACGACTGACGCACAGGCTGCCGCCGCAAGAAGCCACGATTTCTCAGGCAGGACAAGACGATATTTGGGGCTTTTGTTCGACTTGCCCATAAAATCACATCAACATCTCCGCATATTTACATGCTCTTTCTATCCTCTATCTCCGCCATTTTAGCGCTGTTAAGCCTTGTGTCGCCCTTTACCCTGGAATAGGACAGATATCCGTTCATGCGGTCTATTTTGGTGAGGTTGGAGCTGCCGCATTTCGGGCAGACGTCCATTTCAAGCTGCTGATACCCGCAGTCGTCACAGTAGGCAAGCGAGAGGTTCACTCCCTCATAGAAGCCCTTGTCCATCGCGCGGTGTACAAGCGTTTCCACCGCGCCCTTGTTGTAATCCACGGGATAGCGCACATACTGTATCTTGCCGCCGTTGAAGAGATTCCAGAAGCGCTCCTCGCGGTTCTGCTTCTCTATCGGCGTGATATCCTCGCTGACATGGCAGTGGAAGCTGTTGCTGACATACTCGCGGTCGGAAACGTTCTCCACAATGCCGTATTTTTTGCGGAACTGCTGCACCTGCAAGCCGCAGAGATTCTCCGCGGGAGTGCCGTAAATTGCGTAAAGATGACCGTCCGCCTTTTTGAACTCCCCTATGCGCTTATTGATATGCTCCATTACCTTAAGCGAGAACTCGCCGTCCTCCGCAATGGAATGCTTTGAAGCAAGCTGCTCCAGCTCGTTCAGCGCCGTGATCCCGAAGGACGCTGTTGCTGCCTTGAGAAGCGGCTTTATCTTATCATGTATACCGAGGTGACCGCCCAGGAACCCGCCCTCGCAATAGGCGAGAGGATTGGTGCTGGCGCGCATTTCTCCCAGATAGTCATAGGTGCGGATATGGATACGGCGGATTAGATTGAGGTAGTAGTCCAGAACCTCAAAGAAGTCGCGGCTCTCCTGCTGCGCCTTGGCATATATCATTGGCAGGTGAAGTGATACCGCGCCGATATTGAATCGCCCTACAAATATGGGCTGATCCTTGTTGTCAGCGGGTTCCATGCCGCCGCGCTCAAACCACGGTGACAGAAACGCGCGGCAGCCCATCGGGCTGATTATTTTTCCGTATTTCTTGTAGATATCGGCAACATAGCCCTCTCCCGTGAGTGACAGCCAGTCGGGGTACATTGCTTTCTGAGAGCATGCCACTCCCGCGTTGAAAACGTCCTCAAGAGGCTTGCCGCGTCCGTGGAGATTTTCATCATACAAGAACACTATTTTCGGGAACAAAACGGGCTTTTTGCAGGTCTTTTTTCCCTGTCCCTTGCGGCGGACGTCCAACATGGTAATGCTTGCCATTTTCGCAAACCGCCCTGTTCCCGTGCCCGCGGTCATGGTGATAAAGGGATAGTCACCGCGGCTGGAGGAAACGGAGTTGAATTTGTATTCCCACCCTTGAAAGCCCTGCTCAAAGTCCACCTTAACGTCCGCGAGTGCTTCTCTTTCCGCAACCTCGTCGGAAAGTCCCAGTGATTTATACCGATCAAGCTGCTTCTGATAGGTCTTTTCGGCGTAAGGCTCAAGCAGCAGATCGACGCTTGGTACGGTAAACCCGCCGTACTGCTGGCTTGCCGCGGAAAGCGTGATATCTCCTATAACATCAAAAGCGACCGCCAGCGTCTTAGGCTCGTTATACCAGAGATTTCCCATCTCAAAACCGCCCTCCAACACACTCTTGACGTCAAACAGGCAGCAGTTCATGGTGTCTCGGCGCGCAGACATATCGTGAACGTAGATATACCCGTCGCGGCATGCCTGAAGCTCCTCGGTGGTCATGAAAAATTTTTGGTAAAGCTCCTTGTTGAGCTCGTTGAAAATAAGACTGCGCTTGGTGGAAACAAGAGCGCTGTCGGTGTTGCTGTTCTCCTTATCGCCTATATACATTATGGACTGGCTCTTTTTGTAAACCTCGTCAAGCATATGCACGAAATCCTGCTTGTAGTTCCGATAATCCTTGTAGCTTTTTGCGACGGCGGGATTGGTAGCTTCCAACGCCGCCTCGACAATATTGTGCATTTCCGCTATGGAAATTTCTTCCTTATGCATAGATTCAGCCTTATCTGTAACAAATCTGCATATAAAATCTATCTCTTCGGGAGTAAAGCTGTACATAACGCGGCAGGCAGATTTGTTCACGGCATTTACCACCTTCTGCACGTTGAACTCCTCTTTGGTATTGTCCTTTTTAACTACATGAATCATTGCAATTTCCTTTCGTTCGCTTGATCTTTCCGCTAAATATAGTAGATTACTAATATGATATCACATTTTATTGTACAAGTCAACAGACTTTTTCAAAAAATAGTGCACAATTTTCTTTACCTTTTTCGTATATTTCATACATAACCAAAATTGACAAAACAACAAAAATACGATCAGATAACGTTTTGACGCAAATTTTAAGGCTGAATTTTTATTGACAATCTACGGCAAATATCCCCATTATATTATTCAACAAAAAACAGCGTTTTATATTAACGCTGTTTCAGTCTGTATATAAAGGTTGACCTAAATTGGATTATTTAAAAAAATTTCAAAATTTCCGCACTCACGCTCCGCTTCGCTCTGCGCGACTGCGGAAACCGTACACATTTGCCGTTCGGCAAATGTGTACTTTTTGAAATTTCATGCGTCGACATTGCGTTGCAAATAGGTCTTTTCTACAAACATACAAATTGAATGGTCAATTTCCCGCGAACGCGTTCTCTATCGCTCTGCTCAATCCGTTTTCATCATCTCCGCGGATATTCAGAAAGACAAATCCCCTGCCCTCCGCGGCGGGTTCCAGCTCGCTGCCGCCGATATTTACGAACGCAAGCACCACCATTCCCGAAAAGCTCTCCGCGAGAATATCCGCGCGGCATATCAGCTCCTCGGTCAGCCTGCCCGTAACCAGAAAAATAACCGAAGTATTGTTCCTGTCAACAGTATCGATAAGCCTGCCGAACTCCGCTACCTCTACCCTTGCGGGCAGTACCGCCATAAGTCTGTAAAATCTGTCAAAGCCTGCCTTGTCGCTTATTTCGCTGACAAATCCGCGGTCGGCAGTCCCGAAATCCACCTTGACCTTTACTCCCGCCTCTACCGCCGAAAGAGCAAAAGCAATGGCGGTTTCTATTATTCCGTCAGCCCTGAGAAGCAGACCCGTTTCGTTGCCCTCAAAGCCGTAATCGCACAACACCGCCGCGCGCTTGTCCGTTATCTCGTCAAACTGCTTTATCATCAGCTCGTCCTGCTTTGCGGTGAGCTTCCAGTGCACAAGCTGTATCACGTCCCCCAATCGGTACTCCCGTACATGAGAGAAATCTTCCTTGTCCCCCGTGAAAAACCGAGTGGGAGCACTACTGCGATCATTCTCCGAAACCACTGTCAGATCCCCGAGACCTATCTTGCGCGGAAGGAATATCTGCTGCATTTCCTTTTTGACATTTTTTGTCAGCTTAATTATCCGCAGCGGGTCGTACACCGAGAGCTTTCGTATCTCCGACGTATAGCTGCCGCGGTATTTATGCAGACAGTTCACCGATATCATACACTTTCCAAGCGGCGCGACCGAAGCATAAATATGCCTTACCGAGAATATGCCCGTATCCCTGTCGGGAAATACGCAAAGCAGCTCCGCGGGCGCGTAGGCAAAAATAAAACGGTTGTTGAGCCTGATCTGCAAATCAAACGGAACGTTTTTTTCGTATATAGACCTTTCCTCGGTAAACTCCGCCTTAATGCATAAAATCCCCGCAGCCGTAAGCAGGAGCGCCAGCACGGGATACACCGCTACCGCCGCCAGCAGCACCGCCGAAAGTCTGCTTCTGTAAACCGCCGAGAAAACAAGACAGCCGATAACCGCCAATATATATATTACCCTGTTTCTGCGCATTGACACTTCCCCCTTTCAGATGTAAGAGATAAGGCTCTACCTCTTACCTCTTACGGGAGGAGTAACGGAGGACACTATATCCTCAAGTACAGAGCGGATATTGAAGCGGCTCAGGCGCGTTTCTTGCTTTAACACTATTCTGTGGGCGTAAACAGGCATAAGCAGCCTTACTATATCCTCGGGAACAACATAATCCCTGCCGTTGATATAAGCGTAGGCACGTCCGGCGTTCATTATCGCAAGGGAAGCGCGCGGGCTGACCCCAAGCTCCACGGCGGAATGACGGCGGGTGGCGGCGGAAAGCTCCGCGACGTATCTGCAAAGCCCCGACGCGAACTCAACCTCCTGCACCTCCTCAATGCAGTGCTGAAGCTGTTCCGCGGACATTATATTATCCACGTCGTTCACGGGATTTTCCCCAAGGCGCTCCATCATCATCGTTGCTTCCTCGGCAACGGAGGGATATCCCATGCTTATCTTCGCCATAAATCTGTCGAGCTGCGCTTCGGGCAGCGGGAATGTTCCCACATATCCCTGTGAGTTCTGCGTGGCTATTACCATAAACGGCTCGGGCAGACGGTGTACAGCGCCGTCCACGGTCACACGCTTCTCCTCCATAGCTTCCAGCAGCGCCGACTGCGTTTTGGGAGATGTGCGGTTTATCTCGTCCGCCAGCAGGATATTGGTCATTACCAGTCCCGAACGGTACTCAAAGCGGTTCTCCTCCTTGTTGAACATGGTAAAGCCGGTTATATCCGAAGCCATAACGTCAGGCGTAAACTGAGCGCGCCTGAAGCCAAGTCCCGTAGCTTTTCCCAAAGCCATCGCAAGAGTGGTCTTTCCCACTCCCGGCACGTCCTCTATCAGCACATGCCCCTGCGCCAGAAGCACGGTAAGTATCATCATAACGGCTTCGTCCTTGCCCTTGATAACCTTTGAAATCTCATCCGAAAGCTGCGAAATCAGATGTTGTCCCTGCATAATTTGCTCCCTTTTACCCTTCGTTTTGATGTTTATAATTATTCTCATTAGAAAGTGTACAAAAAATCGAGTAAAAACTCCGAAATATGGTTTTTGCGAAGATTCTTTGTGTACACTTTCAATGAGGAATTGGTATTAGATATAGTCAAACCTTACGAATTTTTCATTGACTTGCCGTACAGGCAGCCGCCCTTTCCAAGATAATGCCCGATAAAAAGCGATTTACATTGCGAAAGACAATTCCTTTTTCCTTGCGTTCAATGTCTTCTGAAGCTCCTTTTTTCTGGCGTACAAGCTCTTGTCGCCGATATGCCCCGGCGCGCGGAGATACAAACGTACAGAACTTACATCGTCTTCTTTGGAATAGATATTCTCGAGAATACTGAACAGTTTATCGTCCGCCATGACGCAGGAAAGCATATCGTATTGATTCATCATGGAAACCATATTTATGGCTGCATAATAAAGCTCCCCGACGTATTCCGCATCGTCCGCAAAAAGTTCCTTTTGCTTTGCCAGCCAGTAGAGCAACATGGTGGCGTCGTTATGCTCTGCCGCCACTATGGCGGGATTTTCAATCGGGTTGGAGAGCAGCAGATTCCTCTCAATCTCAATACCGAGTGCAAGCAGCTGCTCCACCTGTTGAGGAGTGTGAGCGACATTCAATGCGTTTCCGTGGATCATACTTGCCTTATTCGTCCAATGGATATCAGCCCCCATATCGCTGAGTGCCATTGCCACCGAAAAAACGGTTTGCGAGAACCGCGGAAAGAAACAGATTTGAGTCCGACAAGCATTTTGTATGGACGAGTTCGGGTATCTCCTTGATTTGAAGAATAATTTCCTCATCCGATATTGTATTATTGCGAAACCGAGTCGCAATTTCGGAGGCTTTTTTTCTTAATTCCAGGTCTGTCATTTTGATCAATACACCTTTCAAAGCATACGATTTAATTCTTTTCTCGTGCAAATTGGTGTATGTCGATTTGATTTTCCTATGGGCATCTCTAAAAACCTTGTTTGAGCCAAAATTGTCAGTGCACGCCGTCTGCGTCGTCAAACCTCATTGCAGCCGACGCACTCTATCAATTTTGCCTTTTCAAACCGGTTTTCAGAGATGCCCCTATGTTAAATCAGTGCAACAGCCAAGCATTTTGTCCTCATCGGATAATTATACCATATTTTTCGGATTAAATCAAGGCGGTTTCAGACTTTTTTCACAATACCGCTTCACCGAGTATCATCAGAAGTATGGAAAAATAGTGGAAAACGCTGCCCGCAACGGTAAAAATATGCCAGACAGAATGGAAATACTTCTTGCTTTTGATGGCATAGAAGATTACCCCTACCGTGTAGAACAGCCCGCCTATCAGCAAAAACCACAGCGCAAGCGGCGCAACACCGTCTATCATGGGCTTTACGGCGAAAATTATTACCCAGCCCATAGCGATATAGCACACCACCGAGGGCTTTTTGAAGCGCTCCAGATCAATTGAATTAAGCACTATTCCCAGCGCCGCCGCTCCCCATACCACCCCGAAAAGCACCCAGCCCAAGGCTCCGCGGAGCGCCACAAGGGTTATCGGCGTATAAGTACCCGCAATAAGGAAAAAAATGGTATTGTGATCCATAATGCGGAAAAAGGCTTTCGCGCGGGGATTGGTGATGGCGTGATAAAGCGTCGACATTGTGTAAAGGATTATCAGCGATGCTCCGTACACCGCGGAGCTTACAATGCCCCACGCGTCTGAGTAAAGCGCTGCCATCACTGTCAGCACCGCCGTTCCCGCGATGGAAAGCAAGCTGCCCACACCGTGAGTAACGGAATTGAATATCTCTTCGCCAAGGGAATATCTTTTGGTCTTTTGTTCGGTTTTATCTTTCATTCTTTTGCTCCATATCGGTCTGTCACAGCCCGTCCCAAAGGTACTTTTCCAAGTCCACCCTGCCGTCCGTTACCTCTATCCCATCGGCTCTGAGAAGCTCTGCCTGAACCTCAGCCCCGCCGAAGGCAAAAGCGGGAGCAAGCTCCCCAAGCCTGTTCAGCACGCGGTAGCACGGTATCCCGTCGGGGTCGGGGTTGGAGTGCAGCGCGTATCCCACTACTCTCGCCCACCGAGAATTTCCCGCAAGCATGGCTACCTGTCCGTAGGTAGCAACTTTTCCGCGCGGTATCTTCCTTACCACCTCGTAAATCTTATCAAAAACGGTCACAGGCATCCTCCTTATCCAAAAAATTTCAAATTTTTCCGCATACTCCCTGCTGCTGCGCAGCACTCCTTGTGTCCTGTAAAAACCGCGCGGCATTTGCCGCTTGGAAAATGTGCGGCTTTATGAAATTTCATTCACGGGCGCTATGCAGAGTGCCTTTGATTCATCGTTCCGACATATATCTTTTAATTTCGTCGGAAGATAATTTCCGCACCTGCGTATTCGGGTATTCCTTGTATTCCCCCGCGGTGAAAACGGGAGCTATATCACAGGTCTTGTCCTTGTTTTTAGCCAGAAAAAGCCGCAGCTCTTCACCGTCCGCAAATATTTTGTACGATATTCTGCCGCTTTTGTTTTTAACTTCATATATTCCGCACGGTCTTTTCATAACATAATCGGCGGTTCTCAGATAATATCTTGCTGTTTCAGTCGATTTAAATGGGAAATTAAAGCGGCGCAAGCCCCGATTCGGGTCGCATTCAATACAAATACACCGCCCGCAGCTTCCGCAAATATACTGTGTATGCTTCTCCAGACACTCCAAGGGCTTTAAAAGCGGAGTGATCCTGCTTTTATCGGAATAGCATTCCTCGCACACTAACACAATCAGACTTCCCTCTTTTCATCGGTATAAAGAATACGTATGTAATCCGTATCCCGCGTGTCCATATCGCCCAGATAACAGCGCTGGTGTTCGGGGACTGCCTCGTATGCTTCGCGCAGTCTTTCCTTGTAAAAATCACACGGCTCGACAAGGTATGCAAAATACGCCTCGCGGCACAGGTCGAGAGCGTCGGGCTTGTTTTGCGCCTTCAGCGAATCGTTTCGTATCTCCTCCAGCTTGTCCTTATCCGAAACGGAAAGATCGGGGTTTGTCAATATTTTCGCATCTCCAAGCACACCAAATGATACGGTATTTCCGCATTCGGGCGCGGCGCAAAGAGTTCCCTCCGCAAAAAGTCTTTCGATATCCTCCATTGTCAGGTATTCCTCGCCAAGACCACCCACCGAAAATGTCCCGTCCCCATAACAGGATAGCATAGTAAGCGTGATCTTCCCGCTTTCCCGCAGGAAAATATTCATCTTTTTACCGTCCAACATCCTGTAACCCAAACCTCCCGCCAGCTTAAAGGTCGTAGGATCAGCGGTAAAGCCTACCCTGTGCTTGTTCCACTTAGCCTTTTCGCGATCGGTGGTCTTATAGATGTTTGCCATCTCGGGATTGAGCTTTTTCACGGTCTCCTTAATGAATTTATAGTAGCTTTTACTGTCAAAATTCCACTTTGCGTCCTCAATTTTAAGAGAACAGCAATGAAAAACACTGAGCCATCCGTGGTTCGGAACACCCACTGACAATTTGCCGCTTGCCAGCTTTTGAGGGACATCGGACAAGTCTACCTTTTCCCAGCAGCTCACAACCCCGTCCTCGTAGACTGCCATATTATGCCAGAAATACTGACCGTTTTTGATTATCGCGGGAATCGTAACCCCCTCTATGCGCTGCTTTCTGTAAACCTTTCCCATAAAAACTCCTTTTAAAAATGAGGTAAGACAGCAAGAGGTAAGAAGCAAGAACGGTGCTGTCCGTTTCTTACCTCTTACATCTGATTTCTTACCTCTAACCTATTTTCTTGGTCTGCTTTTTGGCGGACTTTACATTCTTCAGCTTTTCATTGCCTCGCTCGATTATGGGCTGAACCGTTTTGTCGGAGTTTTCGCTCTGGTCGTCCATTGCGTTTACAAGCTCCTCGGTGATGGTCACTTTGCTTATGCTTGGGTCGCCGGGAGCGGTAAACATGATGTCACGCAGGGTGTTCTCCATTATTGACCGCAGACCGCGCGCGCCCGTTTTGCGCTCAATGGACTTCTTGGCGATAGCACGCATAGCCTCGGGAGTAAATTCCAACTCGATGCCGTCTGCCCTGAACAGCGTCTTATACTGTTTTATAAGCGCGTTTTTCGGCTCGTCGAGTATTCTCATCAGGGCGTCCTCGTCGAGAGAATCCATCGCCGCGATAACCGGCAGACGTCCGATAAGCTCGGGGATAATACCGTATTTTACCAGATCCTGCTGAGTTACCAGCTTGAGCATTTTGGAGCTTTCCTTGTCGTCGCTCGACTTTACATCAGCGCCGAAGCCCATCACCGAAGCGGAAACGCGGTTGGAGATCATCTTTTCCAGACCGTCAAACGCGCCGCCGCAGATGAAAAGAATATTCTTGGTGTTTATCTGTATAAATTCCTGGTGTGGGTGCTTTCTGCCGCCTTGCGGAGGAACGTTTGAAACAGTGCCCTCAACGATTTTAAGCAATGCCTGCTGAACTCCCTCGCCGCTTACATCGCGGGTAATAGAGGTGTTCTCGCTGCGGCGGGATATCTTGTCTATCTCATCAATATAAATTATTCCGCGCTCGGCAGCCTCAATATCGTAATCCGCCGCCTGAATAAGGCGCAGCAGCACGTTTTCAACATCCTCGCCCACATAGCCCGCCTGAGTGATCGTGGTAGCGTCCGCTATCGCAAATGGTACATTGAGCAGCTTCGCAAGCGTCTGCGCCAACGCGGTCTTACCCACACCCGTAGGTCCAAGCAGCAATACGTTGGACTTCTGAAGCTCAACGTCGTCTATTTCCTCCTCGTTGAGGAATGTGCGCTTGTAGTGGTTGTATACGGAAACGGAGAGAATTTTCTTAGCCTCCTCCTGACCAATGATATATTCGTCAAGATAAGCCTTTATCTCCTCGGGCTTCATCAACTCGTCAGACTCGGACAAATAGCCGTCGTCCTGCGTTTCAAAGCGGTTTTTGCGCAGTGTACCGCCGCGGATATCACCGCTTTCCACCAGCATATTATAGGAGGTTACAATGCACTCGCTGCATATCACGGCGGACTCGCCGTTGATGCCGTAAAGCATACGGCTTACCATTCCCTCATGTTTTCCGCAAAAGGAGCAAACCATAGACATTATATTCCTCCGCTTACTTCTCTATATCGCCGCGGCTGCTGAAAACCTTGTCAATAAGACCGTATTCCAGAGCCTCGTCGGCTGTCATGAAATTATCACGCTCGGTGTCGCGGCATATCGTTTCATAATCCTTGCCCGTATTTTGACTGAGGATATGATTGAGCCGTTCCTTTGTCCTCTGGAGGTAATTGGAGCGTATCTGTATATCCGTTACCTGTCCCGAGATACCGCCGCCTGAAATAAGCGGCTGATGGATCATTATCTCACTGTTTGCCAGAGCGATTCTTTTTCCCTTAGCTCCCGCCGAAAGCAGGAACGCGCCCATGGAAGCCGCCATGCCCATGCAGATGGTGGAAACGTCGCACTTGATATACTGCATGGTATCGTAAATCGCCATTCCATCGGAAACCGAACCGCCGGGGCTGTTGATATAAAGGGAGATATCCTTGTCGGGGTCCTGTCCCTCCAGATATAGCAGCTGTGCCACAACAACGCTGGCGGTCGCAGAATTTACCTCGTCATGCAAAAGAATAATTCTGTCATTGAGCAAGCGCGAGAATATATCGTAGGAACGCTCTCCGTGACTGCTCTGTTCTACAACGTAAGGAATATAAGCCATTATAGCTCCTTTCTCCGCGTCAGCGGAACTGCCGAATTTTGTCGTAACGCGCCCGTTAACCAAAACCCGCGCACATTGTGACCGCACCGCACAGGGGGAATACCCAAATCTGGCGGTGTAGCCCGAGTGCGCGGTTTTTTCGGGTAAGCGCCGTGGTGCGCGCGGTAAAACGGGTTATAGGATAGGTAAATCGCGGACAAGGCGCGGAGTGAGAATTACTCCGTGACCTCTTCAACCTTAGCGCTGTCCTTAACGATATCCAATGCCTTTTCGATCTTAAGGTCGCTTCTGATAGCAATTTCGGGAATAGCCTGCTTTACCCTGTCGACCTCCATCTTATACTGCTCCGCAAGCTCGTCGTATTCCTTTGCAACGTCCTCGTCGGTGACCTCAACGTTCTCAAGCTCCGAGATCTTCTCTAAACAAAGACGCAAATCAACCTGCTTCTTAGCAACCTCCGCAAAACTGCCGCGGAACTGGTCAAGCTGAACGCCGGTGTACTTGATGTAATCCTCAACGAAAATACGGTTTCTTGCCGTCCACTCGCGTACGATATCGTCAATGCGGCGCTCATACATTACCTGAGGAACCTCCGCGTTCATCTTCTCAACCAGCAGGTCGACAAGATTGCTGTCAAAGCTGTTGTCAGCCTCCTCAGCCGCCTTCTTTTCCAGATTCTCCTTGATTTTAGCCTTCAGTTCGTCAAGAGTATCCGCCTCGTCGTCAACGTCCTTCGCGAAATCGTCGTTAAGCTCGGGCAGCTCCTTGCCTCTAATCTCGTGCAGCTTACACTTGAATACCGCGGGCTTACCTTTCAGATTGTCGGATGGGTAATCCTCGGGGAAAGTAACGTTCACTTCAAAATCCTCGCCGATATTCTTGCCGATAACCTGCTCCTCAAATCCGGGGATAAAGGTGTGGCTGCCGACCTCCAGCGGGAACTTCTCGCCCTTGCCGCCATCGAAAGGAACACCGTCCAAAAAGCCCTCGAAGTCGATGACCGCGCTGTCACCATCCTCAACCGCTCTGTCCTCAATGGAAATCTCTCTGCCGTTTCTCTTGCGGAGCTTTTCGATTTCCTCGTTTACGGAGTCCTCAGTAACAGTCTTGACGGTTTTCTTTACTTCTAATCCTTTATAGTCGGAAATTTCAACCTCGGGCTTAGTGATTATGTCAGCCTTGAAGCACACACCCTCCGTCTTGCTTACGGAAGTGACCTCGGTGTTGTCTACGTCAACTACCTCAAGACCGGTCTCATCAACCAACTTGGCAACATTATTGTTATACAGCGAATTTACAGCGTCCTCATAGAAAACGCTCTCGCCGTAATGCGTTTCGATTATCTTGCGGGGCGCTTTGCCCTTGCGGAAGCCCGGCACGCTTATTCTTGACTTCTGCTTGTTGTAAGCCGCCGAAACAGCCGCTTCAAATTCCTCCGCGCTGAATTTGAATTCGATCGCGGTAGTATTTGCCGCCGTTTTGTTCTGAGATAAAATTTCCATTTTTTGTTATTCCTTCCTTGCCCATCAAGGCAATTTTTAATTTAAACGGGATATACCCCTAATTTACTTTTATCGGATCAAATCCGATTCCGTCCGCGGAAACCAACTTATATGTAATCCCCGCTCTCTCACCGTTCAGCGCACCACGAATGCTCACACCGTGAAGATGCGCGTAATAGCAGCGCTTTATGCCGTATTTGTGAAGCACCTCGGTTATCAATACGTTTTCCTCGCTGCCGTAAATCGGCGGGTAGTGAATAAATGCCACTATCTCGCCGCCAAGTTTCGCAGCCGCCTGAAGCGAAAGCTCCAGCCTGCCCGCCTCTCGGCTGAGTATCTTGATGTCCTGCGGCTCTCCGTTTTCCCTTATCCAACCCCTTGTTCCGCATATGGTGATACCCTCAACGGAATAGGCGTTGTTGAACAGAAATCGTATCGTATCAAAGCCGTTGCTCTCAACAAAAGCGTTCAGCTTGTTCATGGTCTGCCACCAGAGGTCATGATTACCCTTAACAAGGATCTTCTTTCCGTTAAGGCGGGAATGAATATATTCCAGATCCTTTTTGCTGTCATCCAGCTTCAGCGCCCACGAGTGGTCGCCGACAAGCACCACCGTGTCCTCCGCGGTGATTTTGCCGTTCCAGTTCTCCTCAAGACGCTCAAGATAGTTGCTCCAGCCCGCAAAAATGTCCATAGGTTTGTCACAGCCGAGCGAGAGATGAAGGTCACCTATTGTATAAATCACTCTCTCACCCTCCTGTTTAATATAGCTAAGGAATTATTTACCAAGGAATCCAAGCACTGTTTCACCCATGTCCTGTTTTTCAACCGAGCCGGTAAATCTCACCTGCTTGTTTCTGGTAGCCGCCAGCGGCGCCGGCATTTTTGTGCCCGTTTCCTGTTCCAGATGAGAAATAAGATCAAACTCATCATCACATACTGCCTTGCCGCCGACTGCTTCATAAACCGCTCTGCCGAATTTATAGGGATTTGCAGTAGAAGCTATAACGGTAGGAGTTTTATCGCCCGTAGCTTTGATATAATCCTCATATACCTTTACCGCAACGGCAGTATGGGTATCAAGAAGATAGGAATGCTCGCTAAACGTCGCCTTTATCTGAGCCTTGGTTTCCTCATCGGAGCAGCAGCCCGCGTAGAAAAGCTCCGACAGCTTTGTCTTGACCGCGTCGTTTACCTCATATCTCCCCTGCTCCTTCAGTTTTCCGAACCAGTCGCGGACAAGACTGTCGTCACAGCCCGTAAAATGGTACAGCAGACGCTCCAGATTGGAGGATATCAAAATATCCATTGAGGGGGAAACAGTAGTGTGGAATTCCCTGTTCCTGTCGTAAACGCCTGTGTTTATAAAATCCGTCAGCACATTGTTGCTGTTGGAAGCGCAAATCAGCTTATTAACGGGAATACCCATCAGCATAGCGTAATACGCGGCGAGAATATTTCCGAAATTGCCTGTCGGCACAACCACATTTATCTTATCGCCGAACTTAATTTCCTTATTCTTAACAAGCTCCACATAAGAAGAAATATAGTACACTATCTGCGGCGCAAGCCTTCCCCAGTTGATGGAATTGGCGCTGGACAGCAGAATGTCATTCTCCGCAAGCTTCTCCGCAATAGATTTATCGGTAAAAATAGCCTTTACGCCGTTCTGACAGTCGTCAAAATTGCCCTTAACGGCAGACACAAACACATTCCCACCCTCCTGAGTGGTCATCTGGCGCTTCTGCATAGGGCTTACGCCGTCCTCCGGATAGAACACCGCTATGCTTGTTCCATCAACGTCTTTAAAGCCCTCCAGCGCCGCCTTGCCCGTATCGCCCGAGGTCGCCACCAAAATAGCGATATGCTTTCCGTCAACGGTTTTTTTCGCGGAAGTGGTCAGCAGATACGGCAATATCTGGAGCGCCATGTCCTTAAATGCACAAGTAGGTCCGTGCCACAGCTCAAGAATAAATTTCCCATCTGTCAGACGCGTTATTTCCGCAATATTATCCGAATCAAAATTCTTGTCGTTATAGGCGCTGTCAACACAGTGACGTATCTCCTCGGGGGTAAAATCGGTAAGCAGTCTTGAGAACACCTCAAACGCGCGGTCGGCATAGCTCATATCCGACATTCCCAGCAGCTCCTTCTCGGAAAACGCAGGGACGCTTTCGGGAACGTAAAGTCCGCCCTCGTCGGATAGCCCCTTTGTGATGGCGTGCGCGCTCGTCACATTAAGACCGGAATTTCTCGTGCTCGTGTAATTCATATATTGTCTTCCTTTCATTGGAAAGTAAAAGTCCTAATTAACGGTATATATCCCTTCCGTGTCAAAGGCGTCCTCATAAATATCTATACGGAGTATTCCTGCGGATTCGCCGCGCGATATCGTAACCTCGGCGATATCGTATCTTGGCTGTAATCGGATATCATGCTCGTTAAGGTAACAATCCGCCGTGCGGACTATCCTTGACTTTTTGCGAGGGTTGACTGCCTCCAGTCCCGATACCATGCTGTTCAGTTTGCGGGTCTTGACTTCGGTAAAAACTATAAATCCGTTTATTTCGGAAATAATATCAATTTCTCCGCAGGGCTTGCGGTAATTGCGCTCAATTATCCTGTGACCGCGCCGTACAAGCTCTTCCGCCGCCGCGTCCTCGCCGAGCCTTCCCTTAGTCTGTTTATCCATCTTCTTTGTCAGTCAGATACTTTTTTAAAAAAGAGCGCCTGTGTATCGGACAAAGCCCGTACTTTTCAATCGCTTCGTAGTGCGCCTTTGTGCCGTATCCCTTATGCTTTTCAAAGCCGTATTGGGGATATTGAAAAGCCATCTCGCACATATAACGGTCACGCTCTACTTTCGCAAGTATAGAGGCTGCCGCTATCGCTTCTGATTTTGCGTCGCCGCCTATCACATTTTTCAGCACATTGTCGGTATCAATATCCGGAAGAACATCTCCGTCAACCAGAACTATTCCCGAAAACGGCTCTAAACGCTCAAAAGCGCAGCGCATGGCGCATAGATCGGCAGAAAGTATATCAGTCTTGTCTATCTGACACACAGTTACCTGCGAAATGCAATAATCTATCGCCTTTTCGCATATTTCCTCATAAAGACTCGCGCGCCTTTTGGGAGTGAGCTTTTTGCTGTCGTTCAGCCCCGCAATGGGATTATTCAGGTCAAGAATCACAGCCGCTGCGAAAACATCTCCCGCAACGGGACCTCTCCCCGCCTCATCAATGCCGCATAGCGTCCCGAAACGTTCAGAAACGCGCCTGTCAAACTCGCGCAGATCAATATTTTCAAGGGACACGCCATCTATTTTAAGCAGCGTTTCCTTACTCTTGCGGTGTTTCGAGAGTAATTTTGCCAATCTTTCCACCTCTGTATTCATCCAGAAGCGCGGCGGCGGCTCTTTCGGTATCCGGCTCTCCGCCCGATATCAGCATTCCCCTCGCCTTGGCTATCTCCGTCAGGATATCGCCCTCGCAGAGAATTTTATACCGCGCCTTCAGCAGCTCCGGATAGTCCATTTGCAGAAGCTCGCCCAGCGCTCTCGCCAGCGCTTCGCTGTCCGTTACCTCGTCCTTTATTGCGCCGGTGAACGCCAACCGCTGCGCAGCAAGCTGGTCGTCAAATTTCGGCCACAAAATTCCGGGCATATCCAACAGCTCAACGTCCTTATCTATCGAAACCCACTGCTTTCCGCGGGTCACCCCGGGACGGTCGCCTACCTTTGTTTTTCTGGAATTAGCCATACGATTGATAAAAGAGGATTTCCCTACATTCGGAATACCCACCACCATCAGCCGCAGTGCTTTTCCTATCATACCGCGTGATTTCCTGCGCTCTATAAGCTCCTTAAGCAGAGTTTTTACCGTCGGAAGGAATTTATTTATCCCCTTTCCGCTGCGGCAGTCGCAGGTTATAACGGTAATGCCCCTGCCCTCGTAATATTTGCGCCAGAGCGCCGTGGAAACGTCGTCGGCATAATCGCACTTATTTAATATCATTATCCGCGGCTTGCTTCCCACCAACTCGTCAAGAATAGGATTCCTGCTGCTTTCGGGAATACGCGCGTCGGTAATTTCCACCACCGCGTCAACCATCTTGAGATCAGCCTCAATCAAGCGGCGGGTCTTGGTCATATGTCCCGGAAACCACTGAATATTTCCTATCTCACTCATAATACCGTAAAGCCCTCAAACGGATAAACTCTCAATACTGCCTTGCCCATAATGAGATCCATATCGACAAATCCCAAGGCTTCAAGGTCACGGCTGTCACGTGAATTATTGCGGTTGTCGCCCATAACAAACACGCAGTTCTCCGGCACAACATAATCCACACCGCTCTCCGTCCAGCCGTTCAGCCGCAGATGAGTCGGCTGCGCGATATAATCCTCCTCAAGCAGTTCTCCGTTTAAGTAGACCTCGCCCTGCTCGAAATCGAACCGTATCGTATCGCCCTCCAAAGCAATTACCCGCTTTATTATAGCCTCTCCGAACAACCCCGTAGCATCGTTCACAAGCTCGTTCGCCTGCACGACCACAATATCTCCGCGCTTGGGGGTATAGAAAAAATCCGTGGCAATGATTTTATCCTGATGCTGTAATGTATTGCACATTGATTCGCCGTCAACGGTAATGGAGCGGAACACAAAAAGATTCAGTCCAAGCATGAGCAGGACTGCGTAAACAAGGCTGCATGCCCATTCGTGCGCATCGGAGAAAGGCTTTTTTTCCTCCTCATCCTCGTCTTCATCGGAGCTGCCCGTGCCGTCCTGCGCATCAAGCTCGGTTTCATCGGACTTGTATTCCGCGGATATTTCCTCGGACTCCTCCGTCAATTCCTGTAATTCCTTATCATTCATACCGTTCATAGCAAAACTCTTTTCTTTGGATATCCTCGCTAATGCCCCGCCGAAACGGGGCTTGTCAGCTTGGATCTTCCTGGATTAAACTTTGGACTTGACCTTAGCAGCCTTACCAACTCTGTCACGCAGGTAGTACAGCTTAGCTCTGCGAACCTTACCGTTTCTTACGACTTCTACCTTCTCAACAGTCGGTGAATGCAGAGGGAATACTCTCTCCACACCGCAGCCGTGAGCTACGCGTCTTACGGTAAACGTTTCGTTGATACCGCCGTGCTTCTTGGCGATAACGGTGCCCTCGAACATCTGGATACGGCTCTTGTCGCCTTCCTTGATGCGTACGGAAACCTTAACAAAGTCACCGATCTCGATTTTGGGAGCTTCAGCCTTCATGCTGCTCTGCTCAATGATTTTCAATGCGTCCATCTTTTCCTCCTGATGTTTTCGGATATTCTTAAAACCGACTAATTCGAGCATAAATGCCAAGGCACCTTTACAGCAGCGCACCGCGCCGCCGACCTTGATTTCAGCGGACTATCCGTTATAATGTCCGGTGAATCACCGCGCATTAACACACGCTGCCGCGTACGCCATATCTGGGCATAGTTATAGCAACGGATACTAAATGCTTTTCTATTATAACACCTTTCACCAAAAAAATCAAGTAGTTTTTGTATATTTTTTTAACTCATTATTAAAAGGGAACGCACTTATGTCATCAGCACGTTTTCCGAATAAGAAAGTATGCGTGATAAATGTCACAAACATCAATGAAGTATATTGTATGCAAGTCCGGTGTTCAGAATTAAGAAATTCTCCGCTACAAGCCGTTTATCAATAACAAAATTCTCCGTTCCCGCCTCGTATTTGGCGCCGGTCGGCACGTCAAGGGCAGTCGGTGTAGGTTATCACTTTTATATTATTACTGATAACAGCGCATATTATGTCGTTTTTTTCAATTGTACCGATTTCTGCATTTGTGTTTTTTCCTTTTGTTTCGTTCCTTAAAAGCTCAGTTTTTCCAAATAAAGCTCTTCATGCTTTTCAAGCAGACGTTCGGTGATATCCTCGGCGCTTTCGGCAAGCATTTCCGCACGCTCAAGTTCGCGGCTGTTTTCCGCGCACATTATCAGTCCCTGCTCCGAGGAATTGCGGCAGAAGCCCGTTTTACAATCAAATCGCGGCACGGCGCCTATTGATATCATTGCTTCCGCACTGCGGACAAACGGTTCTCCCGAAAGAAATACCGCAGAAAAATCTCCGATTTCACGCGTAAAAAGCTCAAATGCGGCAGCGCACCGCGCCTTATCCGTCTGAAGCGCTCTCAGATCCCTCTGAGTTATATAGAAATCCTCGCCTATGTAGAAATTATCGCGGTCAAGCATTATGCCGTCCTTGTCCGCAATGCCCTCCGCTATCATAAGCTCCGCCGCCTGTACCAGCGCTGACGGGGCTATACCCACGCTCTGCGCGTCGGAAACGACCCCATAACACAATATACCTTTATCCCGCCTTACTTCATCGATAGCCCCTCGCTCACATATCACGCCGCTTTCCGCCGCCGAGCCGTCAAACGCTCCCATAAGCGGAAACGAGGCGCACTTCACTTTTTTATCCGTTCCACTTACAGCGCCCATGCAAAGCCTCCCGCCGAAATCCGCCGCAAGACCGCTGTGCGGCAGAGTGAGTAGCGACGCGGTAAAGCGTCCGCCTATTGCCGCGGAAATAATCGGCATAACGAAAATTTCCGTTTCGGGACTAAGGTGAAGCTCCAAGGGCGAGATCGCTTCCTCGATATACACCGAGAGCGCCACCGACGCTGCAAAGCCCACCTTTTTCACCGCGCCCGCGCCGATACCGTATTCCTGCATTGATGAACCGAGCAAATCCGCGATACCCTGCACGATATCCCCTTTGCGCTCCCCGAAAAGCACCGTTCTCGCAAAGCGCCTTGAAAGTGACAGATCGTAGAACACCAGACTCATTGAATTATCGGCGATGTCAAACACCGCCGCAAGGCTGTTGCTGCGCTCACTGCGGTATTTCTCGCGGAAGATCAGCGGCTTGTTTATCATAATTTCGTTCCTTTCGGGTTTTTTAGCGTTTGATTTCATACTGCATCTAAAACACTTTAATTATATCACATTTGTCGCACTATTTCAATAGCTTAATAAAGTAAAAACATACTTTTTGATCGGCATAAATAAATACGCTCTTTTTACAAAATATATTGAAATCCGACGCAAATTCTGCTATAATATAATAAATAAATTAACAGAGGAGTACCAATGGAAGGGCATAGAATAATTTTAATTGATTTTCTTAATCTTATAAAAAGAGAGGACATTACAAGTATACTTGATGCGGGGAGTGGAAGGACAAGTCTGTCTATAATTGCAAATTCATTTCCCAATACTCCCATTGACGCTGTTGTATATTCGGGCGATATAAGAAAGATAAACTCAATCAAAGAAATCACCGATCACAACGAATATATAAGTGTAATTGAAAAAGATATATGCGGGGATACCGTTATCAAGGCATATGATATAATTATAGCGCATTTACTTCTTGGCGAAGCCACGAAGTTTGGACATTCATTTGAAGATTTACTCGGAAAGGTAATCACAATGAAATATAAGTATTTAATTATAATAGATTACCTTGAAGACCCTGCTGTAAATGAAAATTACATTATGAAAATGTGTGAAAAATATAATCTGACTGTTGTCTACAAATCGTTTTTTACCAATCAAGAACCTCAAGTTTGGGAAGATTTCACAGGAGTACATAATTTCGGATATTTGATAAAAAGATCATAAATGCATATTAAATAAATTTAACGGAGGACACTGTTTTGAATAAAAAATTCAATCACCTTATAGATATGGACGATTATGCCGTTCCTCACTGGAACGCTATTATTGAGCTCGCGCAGGATATTATCCGCCGCCCCGAGAGCTATTCCGACAAATGCAGGGGCAAAATCATGGCGACGCTTTTCTATGAGCCGTCAACGCGCACCCAGATGAGCTTTCAGGCGGCTATGATACGGCTTGGCGGCAGCATTATCGGCTTTGACAACCCGAGCAATTCCTCCGTGGCAAAGGGCGAAAATCTTAAGGACACCATTAAAATAGTAAGCAGCTACTCCGATATACTGGTTATGCGGCATACGCAGGAGGGCTCCGCGAGAGCCGCTTCGCTTGCGTCAGACTGCCCCGTGATAAACGCGGGGGACGGAGGTCATCTCCACCCCACGCAAACCCTCACCGACCTGCTGACGCTGAAAACCGAGCTTGGTCGGCTGGACAACCTCACTGTGGGGCTGTGCGGCGATCTGAAATACGGTCGGACGGTTCACTCGCTGCTTAAGGCTCTGTCCTGCTACCCCAACAACAAATTTATCCTTATCTCTACCGACAACCTTTCCCTGCCCTCTTACATAAAGGACGTGCTTTCGGCGCGCGGCTGCGAATTCCGCGAGGTTCGCACCATAGACGAAGTCATGCCCGAACTCGATATGCTCTATATGACGCGGATACAGCGGGAGCGCTTTGACAGTGAGGAGGAATACGAGCGCCAGAAGGACGTTTACAAGCTCACCCCCGCCAAAATGCGGCTCGCTAAAAAGGATATGATAGTCATGCACCCGCTGCCGAGAGTGAACGAAATAGAGGTCGAGGTGGACGATGACCCGCGCGCCGCCTATTTCCGCCAGGCGCTCAACGGAATGTACGTCCGCATGGCGCTGATACTTACCACGCTCAACAACGAGCCGTCGGGCAAGCCGCTGCTCACGGGAACGGTTCATAAGGACGTCTGCTGCTCAAACAAAAAATGCGTGACGCAGACGGAGCTTTATCTGCCGCACAGCTTCCGCAAATTCGGGGATATACTCATTTGCGAGTACTGTGATGAGAGAATACTTTTATAACTGAATTTACGGGGGTCAGCAATGAAGAAAATGATTTTGGGAACAGGTCTTTTATTGAGCGGCGTTGTTGGATTTGCAGGTTGGTGTATTGCTGCAACTCAAACCGTTGAGGCAGGCTCAAAAAGCAGTATTTTGGGGTGTCTTAACGGCAAAGATTGGATCGTTCTTTTCGTTTTTGCAGCAATGACTATTGTTGGTTTAGTTATTGCCATACGAGCAATGAAAGAAGAAAAATAAACTTTTATATAGCAAAAAGCCCGGAACACCCCGGGCTTTCGCATACCAAAACTGACTTATATCATGCTCTCCTGCCAGCAGTCGGGCGCGGTTAGACCGAACATCTTTACCACCGTCGGCGCAACATTGGATAAGCCGTAATTGCCCTCTTTGATGGTGTACTTGACGTCCTTGTCGTAGATGATAAAGGGAACGGGATTGAGGGAGTGCGCGGTTCTTACCTGCACATCGCCCTTCTTGTTCTTCTCCAGCATTTCGTCCGCGTTGCCGTGGTCGGCTGTAACGAGCATAGTCACCCCGTACTCGTCGCACACCTTCATCAGCCGCGCAAGACCGATATCCACCGCCTCAACACCGATGATGGTAGCCTGCATTGATCCTGTATGTCCCACCATATCGCCGTTCGGGAAGTTGCAGCGCAGGAAATCGTACTTCTTGCTCTTGATAGCTTCTATAAGATCGTCCACGATATCCGCCGACTTCATCCAGGGGCGCTGGTCGAAGCTGACGTTATCGGAGGGTATCTCCTTGAATGTTTCCAACTCGTCGCTGAACTTGCCGCTGCGGTTGCCGTTCCAGAAATAGGTAACGTGACCGTATTTCTGCGTTTCGGACACCGCGTACTGGTTCAACTTAGCCGCCACAAGCACCTCGGACAGCGTGTTGGTTATTTCGGGGGGATTTACAAGGTATCGCGCGGGGAGCTTCAAGTCGCCGTCATACTGGAGCATACCCGCATAGCATACGTTTGGCTTGGGTCCTCTGTTGAATTGAGTGAACTTGTCGCAGTCGAACGCCATGGACAGCTCAATAGCTCTGTCGCCGCGGAAGTTGTACAGAATAACGCTGTCGCCGTCGACGATCTTGCCTACGGGAGCGCCGTTCTCCGCAATAACGAACGCGGGAAGATCCTGGTCGATAGCTCCCGTTTCATTACGGAGAGTTTCAACCGCCTCGGCAGCGCTCGCAAACTGTCTGCCCTCGCCCTTTACATGGGTATTCCAGCCGCGCTCCACCATAGCCCAGTCCGCCTGGTATCTGTCCATGGTTATCTTCATGCGTCCGCCGCCGCTGGCGATCTTTCCGTCAAAGCTGCCGTCGTTAAGCTCTTTGAGCACGTTTTCAAGCTGCTCGATATAGAGCGGCGCGGAAGTCGCGGGAACGTCGCGACCGTCAAGCAGAACATGAACTCTTGCCTTCTTTACACCTTCAGCCTTAGCCTTTTTCAGCATATTGAAAAGGTGGGAAATGTTGGAGTGAACGTTTCCGTCGGAGAGAAGCCCGATAAAGTGCAGGGTGGAATCCTTAGCCTTAACATTGTCGACAAGTTCTTTCCACGCTGCGGAATCGTACATCTTGCCGCTTTCGATGGACTCGTTCACCAGCTTCGCGCCCTGGGAATATATCTGACCGCAGCCCAAAGCGTTGTGACCTACCTCGGAATTGCCCATATCGTCGTCGGTGGGGAGTCCTACCGCGTCGCCGTGCGCCTTAAGGCGCGTCATGGGGCAGTTAGCCATCAGCCAGTCGAGAGTGGGCGTATTAGCCTCGGTAACAGCGTCGCCCAGCCCCGTTTTGGAGAAGCCGACGCCGTCCATTACTACCAATAAAACAGGTTTAGCCATTATATCAAATTCCTTTCATAAAGCCTATTGAGTTACGGACTTGCGCTCACACTGCCTAATGCAGCAGGCGCATACCATAAGCGTAAGAGAAACAGCGTAAAACGCAATCAAAACCATATCGAGAAAACCGACAGACTGCGCGTGCAGCCCTCCGATAAGTACCGCGTCCGCGTTGCCGAGTTTTCCCATCAAGATGGTTTTTACCGTGGGAACTATCCCCTTTATCAGGCGATCCGACAAAAAAGCGATAAAAGCGCAGACCTCCGCGCCTATGCACAGCCCCGGCGAGCTGTTCTTTCTTAAAAGCAGATTGAATACCGGCATACCCGCCATAATTATAAGGGAAAATCCGATAAGAACGGGCGAAAACACCGGCTTAAAATCGTCGGACATAACATAATCCCCGCCAAAAAACCACCAAAAAAGCGTCTTCTGCGCGAAATATCCCATAAAAAACAGCACATAGTAAGCGATCCACAGTCCCAGCGATATATTGAGCATTATTGTGACGCGTTTTGTCATTTGTTTCTCCTTTGACGACAATTAACCCTTTGTAGCCGCCTCGATGATGGTGTTGAAATCAGCAGCCTTAAGGGAAGCGCCGCCGATAAGCCCGCCGTCAACGTTCACCTTGGAGAGCAGCTCCTCGGCATTGCCCGCGTTCATAGACCCACCGTACTGAATCGTTACAGCCTCGGCAGCGTCAGCGCCGTACAGCTTTGCGAGAGTAGCGCGGATAAACGCGCAGACTTCCTCCGCCTGATCGGCGGTAGCGGTCTTGCCCGTGCCGATAGCCCATACAGGCTCATAAGCGATAATGCACTTTTTGAGTTCCTCCGCGGAAACAGCGTAGAAGTCCAGCTTGATCTGGCGCGCAATGACCTCCTCGGTAATATTGCACTCGCGTTCCCAAAGCAGCTCGCCAACGCATACAATGGGCTTTAAGCCCGCCGCCAGAGCCGCTCTTGTTCTCTTGTTGACGGTCTCGTCGGTCTCGCCGAAATACTGCCTGCGCTCGGAGTGACCGAGCACTACATACTCAACGCCCATCTCGACCAACATATCCGCGGATATCTCGCCCGTGAAAGCGCCGCTCTTCTCAAAGTGGCAGTTCTGAGCGCCTACCTTGATGGGAGTGCCCTTTGTTGCCTCGATGGCAGTTTCCAGATTGGTAAAGGGTACGCAGGCGATAACCTCGCAGCCGGGGTCGGACACCTTGCCCTTAAGCTCCTCCAGAAGCGCTTTAGCCTCGGGGCGGGTCTTGTTCATTTTCCAGTTGCCCGCGATAACCGCTTTTCTTACATTCTTCTTCATATCAAAATTCTCCTTATGGTTTTTCTTGTAAAATTCAATAAGCTCC
This sequence comes from uncultured Oscillospiraceae bacterium, assembly GCA_910587135.1. Classification (GTDB taxonomy): domain Bacteria; phylum Bacillota; class Clostridia; order Oscillospirales; family Ruminococcaceae; genus CAG-115. The sequence goes on along the minus strand of CAJULF010000013.1, from coordinate 16,098 downwards.
CGCACATTGAATCCATCAATCGTCATTCCGTCCAGCTTGCAGCCGCTGATCTCGATCCCCGACATATCGCTGTCGATTATTGCCGCTCCGGAAAGATTGACTTCGTTAAACTCCGCGCCGCTGACGTCGGAGCGCTCAAACCCCGCGCCCGACAGGTCGACCTCCTCAAAGTAATCACCGCTCATATCAGAGCACTTAAACGTCGCACAAAGATTTGTCTGCACAAAGCATGAGCCTTCAAAATCGCATTCCGAAATATCCGCGCAGAATTTAGAGGTGCGCACGACAGCACCGCCCGCAGTTTTGGATTTGTCTGTTACTTCGCAATCGGCTATAAGGGTTATTTTTTCCTTGTTAAGCTCCATAATTCTCCTTTTCACATCACGCAAAGCCCCGATTCATTTATTTGACCCGCGAAATCCCTCCGTGAGCGTGAAAATGAACCGTCCGGCCGTGCCGCATACAGCGTGGATACGCTCATACTTCCAACCTCTAACATCTAATAGGGCAGAAAACTCTGCCCTATATTATAACCGATTACTTGTCCTGGATAGCGTCGATGCCGGGCAGACCCTTACCCTCGAGGTATTCAAGAGAAGCGCCACCGCCGGTGGAAATGTGGCTCATCTTATCCGCAAAGCCGAGCTGTACGACAGCCGCCGCAGAATCGCCGCCGCCTATAATAGTGGTCGCGTCAGCTTCAGCCATAGCCTTGGCAACCGCGATAGTTCCCTTTGCGAGAACGGGGTTCTCAAAAACTCCCATAGGACCGTTCCATACGACCGTCTTTGCAGACTTTGCAGCCTCAGCAAAAAGCTCCATTGTCTTAGGACCGATATCCAGACCCATCATATCTGCAGGTATTTCATCGGAATCAACCACGCTTACCTCGATCTCAGCGTCAATAGGATCGGGGAACGCCTTGGCAACAGTGGTATCAACGGGCAGAAGCAGCTGCTTGCCGTTCTTCTCCGCCTTTGCGATCATTTCCTTGCAGTAGTCGATCTTTTCGTTATCAACCAGAGAAGTACCTACCTCATAGCCCTTAGCCTTCAGGAATGTGTAAGCCATGCCACCGCCGATAATCAGCGTATCGCACTTTTCGAGCAGATTTGAGATAACGTTCAGCTTATCCGCAACCTTTGCGCCGCCGAGAACCGCCACGAAAGGACGAACGGGGGATTCAACCGCGTTCCCGAGGAACTCAATCTCCTTGTTCATCAGATAGCCGACCGCAGTCTCCTTAACAAACTTGGTAACTCCCACGGTAGAAGCATGTGCTCTGTGGGAAGAACCGAAAGCGTCCATAACAAAAACCTCGCCGCCTACCAGATCGGCAAGCTCTTTGGAGAAGCCCTCGCCGTTCTTGGTTTCATCCGCGCCGCGGAAACGGGTGTTCTCAAGAACAACGATCTCGCCCTCATTCATAGCCGCAACAGCAGCCTTAGCATTATCGCCTACAACATTGTCGTCGGGAGCTAAGGTTACCTTAGCGGAAACCAGCTCAGCGAGTCTGTCCGCCGCGGGTTTAAGCGAGAACTTAGCCTCGGGACCGTTCTTGGGCTTGCCGAGGTGAGAACAAAGTACGACCTTTGCACCGTTCTCCGTCAGCTTATTGATGGTGGGCAGAGCCGCGGTGATTCTGTTGTCGTTAGTGATTTTTCCGTCCTTAAGCGGAACGTTGAAGTCAACGCGCACCAGCACCTTCTTGCCCTTTACGGACAGGTCTTCCACATTCTTCTTGTTAAGCTTGCTCATAGTTTTTATTTCCTTTCGTAAATAAAATTTTTACAGTTTTGTATGGGTATTTTGCCCCTACTGTCTACACAATATATTGTACAATATTTTTGAAAATTTTGCAAGTGGTTTTTCATATTTTCTGCTAAAATTCTTGGAATAAGTTGATAACCCCTTTAAGTCGACAAAACCCTTTTCCGAAAAGTCAAAACAAAAGCAGACAACCGAAAAAATTCGGTTGTCTCAGACTGTATATAAAGGTTGACATAGGGCTAATTATTTAAAAAAATTTCAAAATTTCCGCTAATCATACTCCGCTTCACTTCGTTCCGCTCCGCATGCTTAGCGGAAACCGCGCGCGTTTGCGTTCGCAAACGCGCGACTTTTTGAAATTTAATGCGCCGACACTGCGTGGCATGTAAGCTTTTTCTAAAAACTCAGACAACCGAAAAAATTCGGTTGTCTGATAATAATTGTAAATTATCCAGAAAATCATTTAACGATCGGCTGCCCAATCAAAGGCATTACCAAAAGCGCCTCTATATCCTTTGCGGGACACGGCTTGCTGTAAAAATACCCCTGCGCGAGGTCGCATCCGATCTCCGTCAGAAAATCAATCTGACCGCGAGTTTCTACACCTTCCGCGAGCACTACCAGCTCCATAGCCTTTCCAAGCTCCACAATGGCGTTGGTTATCTTCTTTGACACCTTGTTCTCATCAAGATCGCAGACTAAACTGCGGTCGATTTTCAGAATGTCCAGCGGAAGCGTTTTCAGTGAGGACAGCGAGGAATACCCGCTGCCGAAATCGTCCATGGAAACGCTGACACCCAAATCGCGTATCTTCCCCAGAACATTTATTGTACGGTCGATATCCTGCATAGCCATGGTTTCCGTAACCTCCACCTCAAGCCACTTCGGGTCAAGCTTGGTTTCAGCAAGAGCAGCGGAAATCGTTGCATAAACATCGGTGCGGTAAAACTGCGCCTGAGACATATTCACGGATATCTTCACGGGGCGCATTCCCTTGTCCTGCCAAGCCTTGCTCTGGCGGCAGGCGGTGAACAGTCCCCACTCGTCTATCTTTGTGATAATGCCCGATTTCTCTGCAAGTGGGATAAAATCGCTCGGCGGAACAAATCCCTTTGTGGGGTGATGCCAGCGTATCAGCGCCTCAAGACCGCGTATCTCCCCTGTTTTAAAGGATATCTTCGGCTGATAGTACAGTTCAAACTGACCCGTTTCCAAAGCCGTCATCATTTCGGAGCGCAGCAGTTCCTTTTCCACCATACTGTTTTCCATATCACGCGTGAAATAATTCACACGCTTGTTGCTATCCTTTGTAAACAGGCATAAGGAAGCCTTGTTATACATTGTATAGATGTCGTCGTGACCGTCGAAATCACACACTCCCGCGAAAAAATTCACACTTTCACGCAGCGTATCGCTGTTCAGACACCCCATTACCGCTGTTCTGAATTTGTCGGCGATCTCCTGCGCCTCGGCTTCTCCAGAACAGAACGTCAGCAGCGCGAAGTCATCGGTATTGACACGTCCCGCGATCCCGTTTTTTCCCGCAGCAGCTTTAGCGGCAAAAGCAAAAGCTTTCACAACCTCGTCGCCCGCGTCCGTGCCGAAAAATGTGTTTATGCGTCCAAGCTCCTCCACGTCAAACACAATCAAAGCCATCAGCTCACCGCTGTTTTGGGCAGACTTGAGCGCAAGTTGCCCCTGCTCCATAAAACCGTCGCGATTGAGTAGTCCGGTCATTTTATCGGTTTCATCAGCTCTTTTGAAACCTTTCTCTAAAATTTTGATACGCCTGATTGAAATAAGCAAGGCGACAGCAACCAGAATAAGCGCTATTGCAAGAACCGTAATTACAATCTTCATTGACCGCACAACCTTTCTTAAAGCTGAAATACGCGTTTGACTATGCGTTGTTATGCCGCAAATCCATACGTTAAAGCAAACACTCTTTTGAAAAAGCGCTTGCTTTAACGGCGTACGTGGTATTAAACATAACACTGCTAAAATTTAACAGCATATGTTCAAATTAAATCCGATTTTATTATAACACACTTTTTGTAAAATTTCAACAGTTATTTTCAAAAAAACAAAAAACTTTATACAAAATTCACATATTTTTTTGGCAAAAGTCGCCAAAAGGCTGACGAGGCATTTTCTGCGGAAATACCGCAAAAAGCGCCCGACCTGCGAAGCAAATCGGGCAGCTTTGATTTTATTGATTATCCTCAATGTACTTGACGATATCGCCAACGGTCTTGATGTTCTCAACCTGATCCTCGGGAATCTCAATGCTGAACTCGTCCTCGATAGCCATTACCAAGTCAACAACGTCCAGAGAGTCCGCGCCAAGATCGTCCGCGATCGAGGACGATTCCTGAATGTTAGCCTCCTCAACGTCAAGCTGCTCGGAAATCAGCTTTTTAACCTTCTCTAAAATATCCATACTAATAAACCTCCAATTTATTTGCCGCTTTCGCAACACTGTCATGTTATATTATAAACTATACTTTTAAAATAATCAATACCTCTTATGCAAAAAAATACAGTTATTTTGCACAAATTTATTCGGTAAACATACCAATTTTTCTGAACTTGCCGTATCTGCGCTCCAGAAGTGCGTCGGTATTTGTCATGTTCAGCCGGTGTACCGCGTCAACAAGGTATTCATAGATATTGTCCGCGGTCTGTTCCTTGCTCATATGCGCGCCGCCCTCCGGCTCATTGATTATCCTGTCGCATACCCCGAAATTTGTAAGATCCTCAGCGGTTATCTTAAGTATCTCGCAGGCTTCCTTCTCCTTTGTCGCGTCCTTCCAGAGTATCGAAGCCGCGCCGCGCGGAGAGATCACGCTGTACAAAGAGTTCTCCAGCATGGCAAGCTCATCGCACACTGCCAGAGCCAGCGCTCCCCCGCTGCCGCCCTCTCCGAGAACGACCGAGATAACAGGAGTTTTAAGTGTCATGAATTCCGCGATATTACGGGCGATAGCCTCTCCCTGCCCGCGTTTTTCAGCTTCTATGCCGCAGAACGCCCCGGGAGTATCCACAAGGCATATCACGGGACGGCGGAACTTCTCCGCCTGCCGCGCCAGCCGCAGAGCTTTACGATATCCCTCAGGGTGCGGCATTGAGAAATTCGTCTGCTTGTTTTCCTCAAGATTGCGTCCTTTTACCTGCGCAAGCACTGTAACGGGGGTATCGCTCAGATAGCCTATGCCCCCGATTATCGCGGCGTCGTCGCCGTACAGTCTGTCCCCGTGGAACTCCATAAATCGGGTAAACAGCGCGGGAATATAGTCGTTGACGGTGGGGCGGTTTTTATGTCGGATTATTTCCAGCTTTTCGCAGGCTGTCAGCTTGCTCATTTCCCCGCCACCTCCTTTGGAAATCCGTGGAGCTTAAGTATGTTGGATACCCGCTTTCTCATCATTCCGCGCTCCACTATCATATCCGCGAAACCGCATTCAAGCTGGAATTCCGCCGACTGGAAGTCGTCGGGCAGCCGCTGGCGTATGGTATCCTGGATAACCCGCCGTCCCGCGAAACCTATAAGTACCCTCGGCTCGGCGATTATAACGTCCCCAAGGCTTGCAAAGGAGGCGGTGACCCCGCCCGTGGTAGGATCTGTCAGCACCGAGATATAAAGACCGCCCGCGTCGCTGTGCCGCTTTACCGCGCCGCTTGTCTTAGCCATCTGCATAAGGGAAATTATCCCCTCCTGCATACGCGCTCCTCCCGACGCGCAGAACATAACCACCGGAAGCTTGCGCTCAATGGCGTACTCAAAAGCGCGTGTGATCTTTTCCCCGACAACGCTGCCCATGCTCGCCATAAAAAAGTGGCTGTCCATTATACCGATAACGCAGCGATAGCCGCGGATCGTGCACTCGCCCGTTTTGATGGCATCGTTCATTCCGCACTGCTCCTGCATTGATTTAATTTTATCCTCATATCGCGGAAAGCCTATCGGATTGAGCGAACGCAGATTTTCGTCCAGCTCTCTGAAGCTGCCCTTATCCGCGGTGAGCTCCAGCCGCTCCTTCCACGTTAGGCGCGCGTGATAGCCGCACTTTGTGCAGACCTTCATGGCGCGGCAGAACTCCTCGTTGTACATTACGTTTCCGCAGCGGGGACATTTGAACAGCAGATCCTCGGGAATTTCCATATCTCTCTGAACCGCGGACTGTGACGTTACGGACTGGGTAACGTCCGTAAACCTGTCCTTGACGACCTTAAATAAATCCTCTAACGCCATTTCAATCTCCCATCACATTTTTTCTGTTAAGAAAGCCTATGTCGAACTCGCCCTTTTCAAAGTCCTCGTCCTTAAGCAGCGCAAGCTGGAAATCCACGTTGGTCTCCACTCCCTCGATGATAAACTCCGCCAGCGCAACACGCATTTTCATGATCGCCTCCGCTCTTGTGGGAGCCTTGACCAGCATTTTGGCTATCATGCTGTCATAATAGGGAGTGACCTCGTATCCCGCGTACACCGCGCTGTCAATGCGCACGTTGAAGCCCCCCGGAACATGGATAGCCTTGATAACGCCGGGAGAGGGACGGAAATTATGCCGCGGATCCTCCGCGTTTATGCGGCACTCTATGGCGTGTCCCGTAATGTTCACGTCATCCTGCCCGAACCAGAGCTTTTCCCCCGCAGCTATCCTTATCTGCGCCTTTACCAGGTCTATTCCGGTAACAAGCTCGGTCACGGGGTGCTCCACCTGGATACGGGTATTCATCTCCATAAAGTAGAAATTGTCGTTTTCCACCAGGAACTCGATAGTTCCCGCGTTGCGGTAGCCGCTTACCTTAGCAGCGTTCACCGCAGCCTCGCCCATTCTTGCGCGAAGCTCGTCGGTCATTATGGGACTCGGACTTTCCTCCAACAGCTTCTGATTGCGGCGCTGAAGCGAGCAGTCACGTTCTCCGAGATGAACAACGTTTCCGTAATTGTCCGCCAGCAGCTGTATCTCGATATGACGCGGATTTTGTATGAACTTCTCAATGTATACCTCGTCGTTTCCGAAAAATTGCAGCGCCTCCTGCTGGGCGGCGATATAGCCGTTTTCCAGCTCCTCCTCGGTCTGCACAAGACGGATACCGCGCCCGCCGCCGCCCGCGCTTGCCTTTACCATAACGGGATATCCGATCTCACGGCATATCTCCCTTGCATCGTCCGGCGTTTTCACCGCGCCGTCCGACCCCGGGACAACAGGAACGCCCGCGGATATCATGGTGCGCTTGGCGTTGGCTTTATCGCCCATCGCTTCCATGACCTCGGGGGGAGGACCTATAAATGTCAGCCCGCATTTTTCGCAAAGCCGCGCGAAATCCGCGTTTTCGGACAAAAAGCCGAATCCGGGGTGAATTGCCTCGGCATTGGTTATCTCGCATGCGGCGATGATGGACTTTGTGTTAAGGTAACTGTCCTTGCTCGCTGCGGGACCTATGCATATCGCCTCGTCCGCTATCTGCGCGTGCAGCGCCGACTTATCCGCCGTGGAGTACACCGCGACGGTTTTTATGCCAAGCTCACGGCAGGCGCGCATTATCCTTATGGCAATCTCGCCGCGGTTGGCTATAAGTATTTTATTAAACATTTTGTTAAAAAACCCCATAAAGTTGATACGGAGCCCGGCTTTCGGAGCGCGAGCTTCCATGCCTCATCCGCTAATTGCCTATCGCGAATGAAATTTCCGCGGTAACCACCTTTTTGCCGTTTACCGTGGCGGTCGCCTTACCGAAGCCTATCGGTCCTTTTTTGCCGGTCATCTCAACATGAAGCTCCAAAGTATCCCCCGGAAGAACCTGACCGCGGAAGCGCGCCTTGTCTATACCCGCGAAAAACGCGATTTTACCTTTGTTTTCGGGCAGACACAAAGCGCATACCGCTCCCGCCTGCGCCAGCATTTCTATCATAAGCACACCGGGAGTTACGGGCTGCTTGGGGAAATGCCCCTTGAACCAGTATTCGTCGGGCTTAAGATATTTCTTTGCGGTCACGCTTACTCCGGGCTCAAGCTCCGTTACCTCGTCTATCAGCAAAAACGGGTCTCGGTGGGGAATTATTTCCTTTATTTGTTCAAGATTCAGTGTCATGATATCTCCTTACTCGATCCTCATAATTTTCTGACCATACTCTACCGCGTCGCCGTTGTTGACATATATCTCCGCAACTCTGCCGCCAAACTCGCTGTTTATCTCGTTCATCAGCTTCATGCTCTCGATTATGCACACCACGTCGCCCGCGCTTATCGTATCTCCTACCTTTACGAAGGGAGGCTTGTCGGGAGCAGGCGAGGTGTAAAACGTACCGATTATCGGCGAGGTGACGATATTGCCCGTTTCCTCCGCGGCAGATACTTCCGCTTTCTGAGGTGCGATCGCCACCGCTGCCGCCGCGGTAGCCGGAGCAGGCGCGGGTGAGGAATTGCGTCCCTCTATTACGATATCCATATCTTCAAGGCTTACCTTCAGCTTTCCGAGATCGTTTTTCTTTACTATCTCCGCAAGAGCCTCAATGCATTCAATGGTATCCTCAATGGGTCTTTTGTCCTTAAAATTCATGTCGCACTTCCTTTCAACCGTCTATGGGGCGCATGCAAATGCAGCCGTTGTGTCCGCCAAAGCCGAGAGAGTTGCTGAGCGCTCCTGTGATCTTTAACTCCCGTGTGCCCTCCGTAACATAATCCAGGTCGCATTCGGGGTCGGGAACGGAGTACCCAAGGGTGCGGTGAATTTTCCCGTTCTTTACCGAAAGAGCCGTAACTACCGCCTCCACGCCTCCCGCAGCGCCAAGAAGATGCCCCGTCATGGATTTGGTGGAATTTATCGCGATATTTTTCGCATGCTCTCCGAACGCCTTCTTTACCGCAAGCGTTTCGGTGCTGTCGTTCATTTTCGTTCCCGTGCCGTGAGCGTTGATATAGTTTATCTCCTCCGGAGACATTCCCGCCTCTTTATAGGCAAGCTCCATAGCCTTTGCGCCGCCCGTTCCCTCGGGGTCGGGACTGGTTTCATGATACGCGTCACAGGTAGAACCGTAGCCGCATATCTCCGCGTAGATTTTCGCCCCGCGTACCTTGGCGTGCTCATACTCTTCAAGGACGAGTATCCCGCAGCCCTCTCCGAGAACAAAACCGCCTCTTTCCGCGTCGAACGGTATGGAAGCCCTGTTCACATCTGTGGAGCGTGTTATCGCGTGCATATTGTTGAACGAAGCAAAGCAGAAGCCGATATCACTGTGCTCCGTGCCGCCCGTTATCGCCGCGTCGAGATAGCCGTGCTTGATGGCGCGGAAGGCTTCGCCAATCGACTGCGTTCCGCTTGCACATGCCGTGGTAACGCACATATTGCTTCCTTTAAAGCCCATGCGTATCGCCACCTCGCCCGCCGCCATATTTCCTATCATTTTGGTGATGGTAAACACCGACACCTTTTTGTTTCCTTTGTTATGATATGTCAGCAGTTCCTCCTCGGTGGTGTGAATGCCGCCGATTCCGCTTCCTATTATCGTTCCCACGCGAAAGGGGTCGAGATCCTTAAAATCCGTACCCGCGTCCGCGAGCGCTTTCATCGAGCAGTACACAGCATATTGAACGATAACGTCGCTGCGCCGCTGTTCCTTTTTGTCAAAATATTCCGACGGGTCAAAGTTTTTCACCCTCGCAACAACATTGAGACCGTCCGACTCCTGTTCCGCGAACCATGGCGCAAGCTCAAAGCCGTGCCTTCCCGCCAGGAGATTGCCCCAAAGCTCCTCGGGAGAGTTTCCGCAAGGAGTTACCGCTCCCAGTCCCGTTACTACAACTCGTCTGTCCATTAATTTTTTATCCTCCGAAAAATTTGTAAACTGCTTTTTCAGCTTGTATATCTATATGAATCTTTCCGCATAGCCGCTCAACGCTTGCTGCGAATTTCCGCCTTTCTTCGTTGATTTTTCTTGATAAGCGGACTGCGTCGAGCCGGTACTTACGGTACGCCTGCGAAAAATCGCCTTGAAATGCGAAAAATTTGTTTCGCAATCCAAGCATTTCGGGCTATGCGGACAGGCTCTATGATCTGCTTAAGCATTACACTCCCGAATTCGAGCGTCCCTTATTATATATACTGCCTGTTTAACGCACTGAACTCACATACTGAGTCCCCCGCTGATCTCGATTGTCTGTCCCGTTACATATGAAGCGTCGTCGGAGCACAGGAACGCAACCACGCCCGCTATCTCCTCGGGCTGACCGTAGCGCTTCATGGCTATCTGCGCCAGCATTGCCGCCTTCTGCTCGTCTGTGAGCTTGTCCGTCATGGGAGTCTGTATAAAGCCGGGGGCAACCGCGTTGACCGTAATTCCCCTGCTGCCCAGCTCCTTGGCGGCTGTCTTTGTCATGGCGATTATCGCGCCCTTTGAGGCGGAATAGTTCATCTGCCCGGGATTACCGTAAAGACCCGCCACGGAAGCGAGATTTACTATCCTGCCGCTTTTTTGTCTTAGCATGACCGCGCCGACCAGCTTTGTCATATTGAAAACGGATTTCTGGTTAATGCGGATTACATCGTCATAGTTTTCCTCGCTCATCCGCAGAAGCAGACCGTCGCGCGTGATACCCGCGTTGTTTACAAGAACGTCTATCGTTCCAAAAGTATCCTTAGCCCACTTGACCATCGCTTCGCACTGTGCATAATCCGAAACGTCCGCCGCGCAGCACTCCGCCTTTACTCCCGACGCGCGGCACTCCTCCGCGGTCTGTGCGCCGTAGGTGTCCAGCGCCTCCTGCGACACCTCGTTTATCACAATATCATATCCGTCCGCGGCGAGACGCTTTGCAATAGCCGCGCCGATCCCTCTTCCCGAGCCTGTGATGATTGCTGTTTTTGACATACTTTTCCCTTTCCGTAAAAATTGATATCATTTTTATTTTTGTCAGTTTATGGAAATCCTATACAAGGATACCCAATTATACCTCAAGAATGATAGCTCCGTAGGTAAGACCCGCTCCGAATCCGACAAAGCAGAGCTTAGTGCCCGCGGATATCTTCCCCGCTCTTCTCAGCTCGTCCAGCCCGACAGGAATGCAGGCGCTGGAAACATTGCCCATATACTCAATGTTGGTGTACACCTTTTCCGAAGGTATCCCGATCATTTCGGTAGCCTTGCCGATGATCCGCAGGTTAGCCTGATGAGGGATAACGATATCCAAATCGTCTATGGAATATCCGCCCTGTTCCGCGACGTTTCTGACTGCGTCCGCCATTGCGTTCACCGCGAATTTATATACCGCCCTGCCGTCCTGCCACAGATATTTCTGCTTTTCGGGAGTGTCGAAGCGGTTGTTGTAGAACGCCTCCTGGTCGCCGTAAAACGGACAGTTGGACTCATAACGTATCTTGCAGTACAGAGCCTCAAACTCGTCGCCCGCAGCGCCGAGATGGGAATAGAAAGGCTTATCGCTTCCGCGCAGCACCACAGCACCTGCCGCATCGCCGAAAAGAATGCAGTTGGCGCGGTCGGTGTAGTCCTGCTGAGCGGAGAGCTTTTCCGCCGCAACAATAAGAACATTTTTGTAAGCTCCCGACGAAAGGTATTTCTGAGCGATATCCACCGCGGTAATAAAGCCCGTGCAGGCACTGTTGATGTCAAAGCAAGCCGCATTATCCGCTCCGATATTCTTTTGGATAAGGCAGGACATAGAGGGATAAAAGAAATCGGGAGTGCAGGTGGACACAATTATCAAATTGATATCCGCGGGGGACAGACCGGAGCTCTCCACTGCCTTTTTTGCCGCCTCAACGCCCATATAATAGTTGGGCTTGTCGGTAAGAATGTGCCGCTGCTTTATTCCCGTGCGCGGGAATATCCACTCGTCCGAGGTTTCGAGGAATTCCGAAAATTTATCGTTATCCGCCACAAACTCCGGCACATAGCTGCCTGTTCCTATAATCTCTATTCCACTCATTAAAAAATCTCCTTGATTTTATTTGTATTTTATTGTATAATGTTATTTGGGTAGAATATGCGCGTATCGGATATCTGCCGACGGCACAACAACATACCTCTTTATATTTTACCCTAAACTTACATTTTTGTCAACCGTTTTTTTACAGTTGGAGCAAAAAAGTCTAATTTATATTTATGGAGGATAATTTATGAAAACGGCATTTTTATTTTCGGGGCAAGGATCGCAGTACCCCGGAATGGGCGCGGAGCTGGCGGAGAAATTCGGAGCAAAGGAGATCCTTGAGTGCGGGTCTGACATAATGGGCTTTGATCTGATGAAAAAGCTTACCGAATCCACTCCCGAGGAGCTTTCACAGACAAGGCTCTCCCAGCCCGCGATTTTCACCGCATCTCTTATATCGCTGTACGCGGCGAGGGAAAGCGGTATCGAGAACGCCGCGGTTGCGGGGCACTCACTCGGCGAATATGCGGCGATGTACGCATCGGGTATGCTTTCGATGGAGGACGCTTTCAAGGCAATAAAGCTACGCAGCGAGGCTATGGCAAAGGCAGCGGAAGCTGCGGGAGGAGCTATGGCGGCGGTTATCGGATGCGATAATGAAACTATTGACAAAATTTGCGGAGATGTCGAGGGATTTGTCGCTCCCGCCAATTATAATTCTCCCGTTCAGACGGTCATCGCGGGCGAAACGGCGGCGGTGGACTCCGCCTCTGCAAAGCTTGCGGAGCTTGGCAAGCGCTCGGTAAAGCTGGCGGTATCCGCGGCATTTCACACAAAGCTTATGCAGCCTGCGGCAGATGAATTCAAAACCGCAATATCGGCATTTAATTTCAGCGCCCCCAATTGCGATTATTTCGCGAATCTCTACGGAAAGCGCCTTGAAGATTTTTCGGACATGCCATCGTATCTGGCGGCGCATATCTGCTCTCCCGTTCGCTTTGCCGACGAGCTGGAAAGCATGAACGCGGCGGGAATAGAAGCATATGTGGAACTTGGTCCGAACAAGGTGCTGACGGGGCTTGTTAAGAAAACGCTCCGCGGCGCTGTTGCTGTGAATATTGAAAACAACGATACGCTTGAAAAAGCGCTTGCCGCGCTTAGCAGCAAGTAGCAGGTTTTTCCGTACCCCCTGTGCAGGGGGACGCTGTTGAGTTTTAAGCATACCCACAGCCTGTTTGTTATCATTAACAGGCCCGGTGCCGCTCCGCAATCGGGCGGTCAAATGCGCTGAAAGCATATATAAACTGAACGACCACGCAGGAATTTTCCGCAATCCATCGTAAAAGCGCAGCCCGCAAAGCGGACGTAGCCTTTGCGGTGGGATAGCGCAAAGAACGCAAAGCGTTGTATGCAGCGGTGCGGAAAATTCTTTTAAATCAGGAGGAAATATGAGAAGATTTGGTTTGATAGGACACCCTCTGGGACACTCGCTCTCGCCGCAGATACACACGCGGCTTTTTGAACTGTCGGGAGAGGCGGTTGACTATAATTTGTACGACATCACGCCCGAAGATCTAAAGGGCAAATTTGACTTTCTGGCGGAATTGGACGGATTTAATGTGACAATTCCGCACAAAGTGGATATCATAGGATACTGTGACAGACTATCGGAGGGGGCTGAGCGGTATCGCTCCGTAAACTGTCTTAAAAACGGAGCTGAAAAGGTGGGCTACAACACGGACGTGCTGGGCTTTACAAAATCAATTGAGCTGTTGGGAGCTTCGTTATGCTCAAAGGTGCTGCTTATCGGCTGCGGAGGAGTCGGGCGCATGATGGCTATCGAGACCGCTCTTGAGGGCGGAAACCTGACAGTCGCGGCGCTTAAAAGCGACCTGCCGCTTGCGGAGAATGTCGAAAAAGAAATAAGAGCGCGCAAGCCCGACGCGAAATTTAAAATCGCCGTTATCGGTGAAAACGGTCTGAGCTGTGGCGATCTGAACGGCGAGAGCTTTGATCTGATGATAAACGCCTGCCCCGTGGGAATGTTCCCCAAGGTTGACAGAATGCCATGTCTGCCCGAGGTGCTGGATAATGTGAAATATGTGTTTGACGCGGTTTACAATCCCAAGGACACACTGCTCGCAAAAACCGCGCGGGAAAAGGGCGCAAAGGCTATGACGGGTATGGCGATGCTGGTGCTTCAGGCGGTGGCGGCTCATGAGATATGGGATAACGCTCATTATAATAAGGAGGACATTGACAAGCTGATCTCCGATATGGAGGAACTGGTATGAGCTCGGTATATCTTTGCGGATTTATGGGCTGCGGCAAAAGTCATATAGGACGGCAGCTGGCGGCGGCTTCGGGAAAGAGCTTTGTTGACCTTGACAGGGTGATAGTCGAGCGCGAGGAAATGACTATCCCCGAGATATTCGACAAATTCGGAGAGCCGCACTTCCGTGAGCTTGAGGCGAAATATATCCGCGAGCTGAACAAAGGATACGTTGTGGCGACGGGCGGCGGAGCGCTGATAAACAGTGATACCGCACGGTTTGCCCGCGAAAGCGGACTGTCGGTATATATCAACGTTTCTTTTGAAACGTGCTACGCGCGTATCAAGGGCGACAAAAACCGCCCGCTTGTTATGAAAAACAATCCCGAGCAGCTCAGAGAACTGTATGAGAACCGCGCTGAGATATACCGCCGAAACAGTATGTGCATGGTAAACGGGAATGCGCGGGACACTGTAATAGCGGGAGAGATACTTAAATTGACAAAATATTTTGAGGAGCATGGACGGATATAACGTCATTTGAATATGGTAATAAAGAATGTTAAGATAAGGACGATGGCGCAAAGAGACTATGAGTGCGGCTTCGTGCGTATTTCGGGGGGAGTTTTCACCGAGATCGGGGATATGAGCGAATATACGGAGCTTTCCGACGCGGATAATGAAATTATTGACGGAGAGGGTCTGACTATGTACCCCGGGTTTGTGGACGCTCACTGCCACATAGGAATGTGGGAGGACAGTCTTTGCTTCGAGGGAGAGGACGGCAACGAGGACACCGACCCCTCTACCCCGCATCTGCGCGCTATCGACAGCATAAATCCGCTTGACCGCTGCTTTGAGGACGCGGCGGCGGCGGGGGTCACATCGGTTTGCACGGGAGTAGGCAGCGCCAATCCCATCGGCGGCAGCTTTGTTATAATGAAGACCCGCGGCAGCAAACGGGTGGACAAGCTGATAGTTCAGTCCCCCTGCGCGATAAAATTTGCGTTGGGAGAAAACCCCAAAAACACCTACAACGACAGGGACGAAAGCCCCGTTACCCGCATGGCTACCGCTGCCGTGATACGCGAACAGCTCACCAAGGCAAAGCGGTATCTTGAAGACATGGCGGAATACAAGCGACTAAAGGGCACGGACGACGAAATATCGCAGCCCGACTATGACGCGAAATGCGAGGCTCTGCTGCCCTTATTCGGGGAAAAGCCCAAGCTGAAGGCGCATTTTCACTGCCACAGGGCAGACGATATTTTTACCGCTGTAAGAATAGCCAAGGAGTTTGACCTTGACTATGTGCTAATACACTGCACCGACGGCGGCATAATCGCCGAGGAGCTTGCCGAGGACAACCCCGCGGTGGTTCTCGGACCGCTTTTCGGGGACAGGGGCAAACCGGAGCTGCGCAATCATGATATCACCACCCCTGCCCTGCTTAAAAAGGAGGGTATACGGTTCGCGATATGCACCGACCACCCCGAAACACCGATACAGTATCTGCCTATGACCGCGGCTCTTGCGGTTCGCGGCGGTCTGGACAGGGAAACCGCAATTAAAGCAATCACTATAAACGCTGCGGAGATAATCGGCGCGTCGGACAGAATCGGGTCTGTTGAAGTTGGCAAGGACGCGGATTTCTCACTGTTTGACGGAGATCCTTTGGATCTGGCAGTCACACCTAAAGCGGTAGCGGTCGGCGGGGTCATGTATAGATATTAAAGCAGAAAGATGTTCGGGCGGTAACTGTCGGGATAAATGTTTCATAAATATCGACAGGCGGCTTATATTGGGGCATAGCCCCCACACCCCGCCAAAAGAATTGATCGTTTTGGAAACCCTTTTCCGCTTTCCGCACGAAGCTCAGTAATTCAAAAGCAAAATATTTTCAATCCAAAACCACGCAAAAATTAAGAAGTCACAGGGACTGAAAGCAGACATAAACAGAACGCCCACGCATGAATTTTCCGCAAGCCGGTGGGAAAGCGTAGCGAATGCGGAGCTTTACCGCCGAGGCTAACGCAACCCGCCGCAGGCGGGTGAAGCGGTGCGGAAAATTCTTTTAAATAGGGACTGAAAGCAGACATAAACATAATGCCCACGCATGAATTTTCCGCAAGCCGGTGGGAAAGCGTAGCGAATGCGGAGCTT
>CAJULF010000012.1 GCA_910587135.1 uncultured Oscillospiraceae bacterium | reverse complement strand
GAAATTTTGAAATTTTTTTAAATAATTAGCCTTAGGTCAACCTTTATATACAGTCGGAGTGCTGCGCAGCAGCACGGAGTATGCCTGCCGGAAATTTTGAAATTTTTTTAAATAATTAGCTTTAGATCAACGTTTATATACAGGCATGTTTTAATCTTTATCTTGTACCGCGGATAACTTTTTTGTATATATAAAGTGTATGTTAAAAACGAAAATTGGTAAAAATGCACAAAAGTAGACTTGAAGATTTTACTAAGTTTATTGTTATTTTTTTGGCAAAGACCTTGATAAAAAGGGAAAATTCTTGTATAATATAAGAGATAGATGATATCATGCGTGTCGGTTCGCCGATATGCATAAAATATTTAACATTCAGGAGGATGATTCCAATGGCAGTTAAAGTTGCGATCAATGGCTTCGGCAGAATCGGACGCCTTGCGTTCAGACAGATGTTCGGCGCGGACGGGTATGAGGTAGTTGCTATCAACGACCTTACCAAGCCCTCCATGCTGGCTCACCTTTTAAAGTATGATACCGCTCAGGGCGGTTACTGCGGCAAAATCGGCGAGGGTATCCACACCGTTACCGCAAATGATGACGACAACACCATCACGGTTGACGGCAAGACCCTTAAGATTTACGCTGAGAAGGACGCTAAGGATTGTCCTTGGGGCGATCTGGGCGTAGATGTTGTTCTTGAGTGCACAGGCTTCTACTGCTCCAAGGAGAAGAGCATGGCGCATATCAACGCCGGCGCTAAGAAGGTAGTTATTTCCGCTCCTGCGGGCAACGACCTCAAGACCATCGTATTCTCCGTAAACGAGAAGACACTGACCGCTGACGATCAGATTATTTCCGCAGCTTCCTGCACCACCAACTGCCTTGCTCCTATGGCTAAGGCTCTGAACGATTATGCTCCTATCCAGTCGGGTATCATGAGCACTATCCACGCTTACACAGGCGACCAGATGATCCTTGACGGTCCTCACAGAAAGGGTGACCTCAGACGTGCGAGAGCGGGCGCGGCTAATATCGTTCCCAACTCCACCGGTGCGGCTAAGGCTATCGGTCTGGTTATCCCCGAGCTGAACGGCAAGCTCATCGGTTCCGCACAGCGCGTTCCCGTTCCTACCGGTTCTACCACTATCCTTACCGCTGTCGTTAAGGGCAACGTGACCAAGGACGGTATCAATGCGGCTATGAAGGCGGCTGCTTCCGAGTCTTTCGGCTACAACGAGGATCAGATCGTATCCTCCGACGTTATCGGCATGAGATACGGCTCCCTGTTTGACGCTACTCAGACAATGGTAGCTCAGATTGCGGATGATCTCTATGAGGTTCAGGTAGTTTCTTGGTATGATAACGAGAACTCCTATACTTCTCAGATGGTAAGAACTATCAAGTACTTCGCTGAGCTTAAGTAATTGAGTTTGCTGAATTGAATCGAAATCCCCCCGAGCGATCGGGGGGATTTAATTTTATAGGGATATCGAGAATTTGCCAGTAAGTACGGCGAAAGCCAAATCTCCCCGATAAATACGTAATGTATGTTTTTTCGTCATATGCATTCACAATTCTCCATTGACTTTTAACGATATTTTTGGTATAATTGATAAAGAGCTTTTTAAAAGAGAAAAGGAGGTACTTCATGCCTTTGTCAAACGATCCGGACAAGCTATTCCCGTCAGCTCCGACGGACGAGCCGCCCGCGGAGGATATACCGATTGATATTGCCGCCCCGCCCGATGAGCCTTGTACTATCCCCGAAATCGAAACGATGACCACAGAGCAGTATGAGCAGCAGGCGGCGGCTGCCGAACGCACCCGCGCGGAAATAGAGCAGCGTGACAGAGAATTCCTCGCCGCGCTGGATCAGGTGCTTGAAAAGCAAAAGATACGCGACGCTCAGCCTCAGACGCCCCCGCCGCCGCCACGTCGAAATATCGCGGTCGGTCTGGTAAAAAAGGGAGTTGGAATGATATCGCTGGCTCTTATCCTGATTTTTATGGGTGTCGTGATGCTGGTGTGCCTTTTCTCCCACTCCCCGGATTATCTTCTGCCGCTTAAGCTTTCGCCGTTAGCCGCTGTTCTTATCGGGCTGGAGCTTCTTGTGGGCTATCTCACCTCGGGAAAGCATTTTCGCGTGCATATCCCAAGCATAGCGATATCGGCGTTGCTGGTGGTGAGCTGCTGCATAATGGCTGCCGCGCTTAACAAATCATACAGTGCGACCAAGACCGATTACAACAATCGCTCGGTTGCCGCGGAAATATATGACAGCAGCTATAAGGAGCTGCGCTATGTGTCGGATATCTCGGTGCTTAAGGTTGAGGTGAACCTCAATCCCGACGGCGTGGGCAGCGAAAAGGGTATGAAGGCTCTTTCGGCGGACGATACGGTAAATATTTTTATTGAACTCGGCGGAGGCTTTGACAGTCCTGCGGGCTTTGCGGCGGAGTGTAAGAAAATTATTGACAGCTATAAAATTCTGGGAATTCCCGTGACAAATTTTACCTTTATAAATGAAGGACGGCTGCACTCATTTAAACTTGAGGCGGAAGGAAAATTTATCCAGGATTACTCCGAAAGTAAACTGACGGAGCTGGTAAGTTATGTTTATATTGAAAATTATGATTATATCCATGATCTTGAGGATTATACCGAGCCTGCCGAGGAATCCTCGGAGAAAGCGGTTTAGACGGAACGAATGGTTAAGTGACAGCGCTTCGTCTGCTTTTACTGAGAAATAATAATATAAATGCAAGCTTTTCACAGAAAGGATAAAAATGCTTACAAATGACAAAAAAGTGACTATATATAGTTGCATAAAAAGCCAGTTTCCCGACCCCGGTCTGTACCGTATAAGCAGGTTGGCGGAGTGGCTGGAAACCAACGGATATACGATGGAGAGTCTGGGCTACGCTTCATTCAGAGAATTTGCAAAGGATTTTACGGAAATGTTTACTTTTCAGAACGATAATAACGACGTATTTATAAAGACCAATAAATGGGGACCCGGCGAGGACGCCGTACAGACGGAGCAGAGCGATTCACACCCCGCGGACGGATTTTTCGGCACGAACAATATCGTGCTGAACGATGATATAATAGAAATGTCGCAGCAGTCGCTCTATGCGCTGACAAAGATACTCGGAAACGATCTCACGGTGCAGGCGATGAAGCAGCAGATATATCTGAGCTTCAATGAGGCAAAAGAAAGCGGCAGGCTGCAGTTTCTGGCGGATAAGTATACGTTTCCCATAGATTACTGCGCGGACGGATTTCTTGTAAACGGAAATATAACAAAAAATATCAGCCGACTGGGAAAGAGCCTTTATTTCTCCTTTGAGAAAACGGGGATTTTCCGCGGTGACAGTACTCTGGAGCTTAGGCGCCATCAGCCTGCCGTTACGGAGATATCCCGCGAGGACAAGGAAAAGATATATAAGCTGCTTGCGGAGCATTTTCCGCTGAATATGCCCATTCATATGGCGACTGTCAGCAAGCTGCTTACGGATCACGGAGTGGACCGCGCCCGTTACGGCTTCAACAAAATGAAGGAAATGCTGGCGAATCTTGACTTCCTGGAGCTTGAAGATGTGGTTCTGGGGGGAGTTCCGCAGATAAAGGTGACGGTGCGCAGCGCGCCCGAATATACTGCCGTTTTGCAGGAATGTCCCGAGCGTGATAACCGTGCGGTTCCCTTTAACATGAACCCTTATGTGTCCACAAAGCCGTTTTATCATGCCGAGGAGCATAACCGCGGAGAAATTCCCGAGGAAACGCTGGATTGCTTCTGCAATCTGCCGGTAAAGCCGCTTGCGATAATTCAGAGCTATCTTATGAAAAAAGGCAGGGAAGCGGAGCCCGACATTATCCGCCTTGAGCTTGTCGAGGACTTTGAGGCGGCGCGTGAGAGCGGAAAAATACGGCATTACGACAGCAAGATAGTTTTTCCGTGCCGTTATCTTAAAGACGACGGTACGGCGGTGGAGATCACTCTTAAGCCCAGCGCCTACGAAGGGAAACGGTGGTTCTTATATTATGTGGACACCACGGTGCGGGAGCGAAGCAGTCCTCATATAAGCCCCGGAAAGCAGCTTGAAAGCTTTGCTTTTCTTGGCAGCTGGTCGAGTTTTCTGTCGGAACTCGCGGACAAAGCCGTCGCGGAGGAATGGGATTTCCGTGACAGCCGCCGCAGGAGCTACCACATTCTTATACAGTATATAAAATACACCTTTGCGCGTCTAAGGCAGGAAAACAAGGTGTGCGTTTCGGAGGACAGCCAGTTTGCCGCATTCAATACGGGATTGGTGGATAAGCACTATGACGACATTTACGCCTGCTTCGGTCCGAACGTTCCGGGAAGCGACACGCGCTGGAAGTTTACGGGCTTCTGCACTGCCGCTTCAAGGGGTCTGGGGAAAATGCTGGTGAATTATTTCAACCCGCTTCCCTTGCCGCCGCGCTATTTCACGAAAAGTGAGGATCTGTTCTTTGACCTTGACAAGCGGCTTCACACGGATTTTGACCATATAATAATCGACAACATACGCCGACTGCCGCTGCATTTTCTGGAGGATCAGTTTTCCGACTGCCCCGAGGCAAAGGAAATCTGCGCGGAAATTTCAGGAACGACGGACAAATACCGCCGTACGGCTCTTTATAACGAGCTTAAGGAGATAATTTCCGACAACAGCAGGCTGTTTATACGTATCCAGAACCGCATAAAGGATTCCATAGAGCTTGCGAGAAAGCGTGTGCGCTGGAATTACAAGACGGCTATTCCCTCATATTTTCCCAAGCGGGATTCCATGTCGCTTATGCTGCCGCTTTGTCTTACCGAGGAGGAAACCCCCGATGTGGCACTGGTGGTGGAGCTTACCCAATCGGGCAACTATCAGGGTCAGACTATCCTTACCATACCGCAGGCGTATATCGACGCGCGGCTGATGTGCCGCATTACAGGTGACTGGCTCAATCCCGCTCAGATATCACTAAGCGCTGACGAATCCGAGGAGCAGGATTTTGCATCCGCGGATGAAGAAACGGCTGATAGCTTTTAGAATTTGTTTTCATAGACGCTCAACGCTTGTTTAACTGCAAATTTCACGCATCTATTCGTTGGTGCTTCTTGACGGACTAACTGTATCGAGCCTATACTTACAGTACGTCTGCTAAAAAACCTCCTCGAAATGTGTGAAATTTGCTGCGCTATCCAAGCATGTCGGGCTATGATAACAAGTCCTGAAAATGACATAATACGGAGGATAAAATTAGTGGGACAAAAAATCATTGATAAATGGAAAAGCTCAAAGGCGGGGACTGTCAATGTTGACTGGGCAGCAGTGGAAAAGGAGCTTGGCTTTGCTCTGCATGAGAATATAAAGGATCTTTATTCACGCATCCTCGGAGGAAAGAGAAGTACAGTTGAGGGTGTGATCAAATTTAACCCTAAGGCTTTTGTTAAGGAGAATGTGAGCAAGGGGGACTGGCTGTCGGATATCAACGAGGTTAATGCCGGCAGGGATTTCTGTGAGTTTCAACTGTATCTCCTTGCCAAGTGCGGCACGGAGTATGTCTGCGGCTTTTTTGACGATGCGTTTAAGGGTGACTGGACGGGCGGCAACGATTTCGGGCACAGAGCTTACATAGGCGAGATAATTTTAAATATAGGTCAGGTATCCCTTATTTTCAATAATGAAACGGGCAGATTTGAGTGGATCGATATCGGTTACGGGTATTTTGACGTTTATGAGGAAAATCCTTACGGAATAATCGCCGACTCGGCGCAGGAGTTTCTGGACAAATTTGTTGTATATCAAAAACGGTGAAGATTGAATGTAACATAATTATTAAGCCCGAGATCATATCGGGCTTTTGGCTTGTGAAAAAGTTTCAGTGGTAAAAAAGAAAATAATAATGTGGATTAGAGGGTGTTTGCACCCCACCTGAACAACAAAATAATCAAGAAGTCAAAGGCGCTGAAAGCCAAAATCCACTGTGCGCCCACGCATGAATTTCCCGCAATCCGCCGTGAAAGCGCAGCCCGCAAAGCGGGCGGAGCTTTTACGGCGAGATAGCGCAAACAACGCGCAGCGTTGTTTGCAGCGGTGCGGGAAATTCTTTTTAATAATTCCGCTTTAAGTCAACATATCTTAACAGCATCTTGACCCGGAGCTGCCTTAAAATCGAGAGTCAAACCGCTCAGAGCAACACAGCTTGATAGCATAAATTATTATTTGGTTTTAAAGCTATGACAAATTTTTTGAAATAGAATGAATATTTACCTTTTACGCCGCACACAATATGACTGCGGAAAAAACCGCGTAAAAAAAGTGATAATAAGTCACAGGAGGAACAAAAAATGTCTAATCAGAATCAGAATAACCAGCAGAACAAGCAGAATCAGCAGAGCCAGCAGAACAAGCAGAACAAGCAGGATCAGAGCAGCTCTAACAGCCAGAGCAATCGCTAAGGCACGGGCGGGGTATTGCCCGCCCGTACATATAAGAGGAAAGAGGTAAGGGAGGGGCGCTTTGTGCCCCGCGCTTGCCTTTTGTCAGTTCGCCGCAGCTTTAGCGGAATATTTTATTTTACATCAAGAAAAATTTGTGAAAAATTTCTGTTTCCCCTTGCATTTACGTGAAAAAAGTTGTATAATAGCAGTAATAGGAAAAAATATATCCATACGGAGGTAAAATATGTCGGTAAATCTTCAAAAGGGTCAGAAAGTCGACCTTACCAAGGATAATTCGTCTTTGAAAACGCTGGTCGTAGGTCTTGGCTGGGACGAAGCTCCCCGCGGGTTTTCACTGTTCCAGAAGCGCGAGGATATCGATTGCGACGCATCGGCTATTCTTATCAACGCCAATACCGAAAAGCTGATGGGCGCGGTGGACGTTGTATATTTCGGAAATCTTACTCACCGCAGCGGGGCAGTGCGGCACTGCGGCGATAACTTGACCGGCGCTGGCGACGGCGACGACGAGCAGATTATTGTCGAGCTGACAAAAGTTCCGGCAGATTTCTCAAAAATAGTTTTTGTGGTGAATATTTATCAGGCCATACAGCGCAAGCAGCATTTCGGCATGATAAAAAATGCGTTTATACGCATTGTGGACGCTGACACGGGAGCAGAGCTTTGCAAATATAATCTCTCCGAAAACTACGACGGAAAGACCGCTATGATTTTCGGCGAGGTGTACCGTTTCAAGGGTGAATGGAAATTCGGTGCGATCGGCGAGCCTACCAATGACAACAGCATTGGCGAACTTGCTCAAAGATATCAGTAGAAAGGTTATAGGAGGATATTTTTATGACAAAGAAGATAGTTATCATTTCGGGTATTATCGCGCTGGCGGCGGTTGCCGCGGCAGGCGTGGCGTATTTTCTGATGAACAAGACCGATCTTATCAGGGACTGCGACGACTGGCTTGATGACGAGGAAATCTGATGTAAACTCACGGAAATCCTTTTTCCGCCCCTATGTATGGGGCGGAAACATTTTGTAAAACGGAGCGTGAAAATATGGCAAAGGAAGCAAAAACCAACGCAATGCGTATGCTTGACAGGCTTAAGATAGGTTACGACGTTCACAGCTACGAGTGCGAAGAATTTATCGACGGAGTGCATATTGCGGATATGCTTGGACAAAGCCGTGACAGCTCTTTCAAAACACTGGTGACGGTTGGGAAAAGCGGGAATTACTATGTTTTCGCATTGCCGGTGGACAGAGAACTGGATATGAAAAAATGTGCGAGGGCAGTAGGCGAGAAATCCCTGGAGATGGTGCATGTAAAGGATATCAACGCGGTTACGGGCTATATAAGAGGCGGCTGTACGCCCATCGGAATGAAAAAACAGTTCCGCACGGTTATCCACGAAACCGCCGAAAGCTTTGAAAGGGTAATTGTAAGCGGCGGCAGGCTCGGATTGCAGTTGGAGCTTGCTCCGAACGACCTTGCAAAAGCCTGCGGCGGGGAATTTGCCGATATTGCGGCGGAGATATGAGAAAAGGTTTTTGATATACGGATTTAAGGCAACACCGCACAAGCTTTGTGCGGTGTTGCCTTAAACAACGGGGCTTGTGATGGCTTACAATTTTTTATAGATGAAGAGGAATGGTAAATATCCCTGCACCGCGGTGTATTCCGAAACAGCGTGGAGTTTGCTTTTGGCGTGATATTCACCGATATACTTTATCGGAAACCCTTGATATATGCACATATTCCTACGGCTTTCTTCCTCGTCTTTTGACGAATTGTCGGCGCACAATTCGTCAAGAGTAAATTGGTGAAGCGATAATATTTATTTTTTTGCATAATATACGAAAAACCTCTTGTACAAATGTGAAAAATGTGATATACTAAAAGGCAGATATTCGGAAGAAAGAGGTAAGAATCAATCTTACGTCTAAATTTCTTGCTTCCGATAAGGGGATTTGATTATGGATATGAAGAGAGGACGCGCTGTTGGCAGCGTTAAGATATCCGTTGACGTTCTTGTCAAAATAGCGGAAACCGCGGCGGCGGAGATAGAGGGAGTGGCGCTTGAGGGTCAGAGGCTCGCGACCGTCGGCGCAAAATCGGGATTTCTCGGCGCGGTAAGAGTGCGCTTGTCCGGCGAGACCGCGTCGCTGAGGATCGAGATAGTGGTTTTAGAGGGCTATAACGCGGTAACGGTTTCGGAGAGCGTTCAGAAGAGCGTAAAATCCGCCATACAGAACATGACCGGCTACACTGTTACCAAGGTGGACGTTGTGGTCGCGGGTATCAGACTAAAAGAAAAAGAGGAATGACAGCGGTCGGGGCAATGACGGTGAACGACGGACGTCGTTTATTGCTGCCGGACGCGGAGGACAGAGGATATGGAAGAAAAGCTTTCAAGACCGGAAGTGCGTGAGGGCGCGTTTTTGATCTTGTTTCAGACACTGTTCGGGGCAACTCCCGAGGAGATTGAGGAGATAAACGCCGAGGGCTTCGATATGCGCAAGAACGCGGAAACGGACGAGATAGTGCGCGGAGTGACGGAGCACGACAAGGAGTTGACGGAGATAATCGCGAAATACTCCAAAACACGCTCTGTGGCACGTATAGCCAAGGTGAATATGGTGATACTCAAAATCGCGGTTTACGAGATGAAGTACTGCGACAGGGTGCCTTGCGCGGCGGCGATAAACGAGGCGGTGGAGCTTGCGAAAAAATACTCAATGAAGCCCGACAGCGCGTTTATTAACGGCGTACTCAGTTCCTATATGGGGGAGCTTAATGGAAAACAGGATTAACCCAAGCAGCCCCCCTGTCGTTACGGTATCACAGGTGAACCGCGTGGTAAGCTCTCTTGTTAAGGGCGACAGCCGTCTGGGAAACGTTGCGGTGCGGGGAGAAATATCAAACTTCACCCGTCATGCCGCTACGGGGCATCTTTATTTTACGCTGAAGGACGAGCAGACTCGGCTCAGGGCGGTGATGTTCGCGGACAAGGCGATGGGGGTGAAATTCTCTCCCAAAAGCGGCGACAGCGTGATAGTTCGCGGTGCGATAAGAGTTTATGAGGTAAACGGCGAGTATCAGGTGTACTGCACTGAAATGATCCGCGACGGCGAGGGCGAGCAGGCAGCCGCTTTTGAGGAGCTTTACGGGCGTCTCAAGACGGAGGGGCTTTTCGCGCAGAAGCGCCCCATACCAGCCAGACCCGCTGAAATTGCGGTTGTGACCGCTCCGGGCGGCGCGGCGTTACAGGATATCATAAACGTTATATCGAGGCGCTATCCGATTGCAAAGCTGACGGTAGTTCCCGTTACGGTGCAGGGAGTTTACGCTCCGCGTTCCGTGGCCCGCGGTATAGCCGCGGCGCAGGATACGGGGGCGGAGCTGATAATCTTCGGGCGCGGCGGCGGTTCGGCTGAGGATCTGTCCGCTTATAACACCGAAGAGGTAGTAAGGGCGGTTTACGCGAGCAGAATTCCCACCATAAGCGCGGTGGGTCATGAGATAGACACTACGCTCGCCGATCTGGCGGCTGATCTCAGAGCGCCTACGCCATCCGCGGCGGCGGAGCTTGCCGTGCCCGACATCTCGGAGCTTGCGGCGGAGCTGGACGGCGTAAGGCGGTATATCGGGTCATGCGTGATGAGGAAGCTCACTGACAGAGAGCGTGCGCTGGAGTCCGCGGTGGGTCTGATAAAGGCGCTGTCGCCGCAGAGCAGGATAGCGGAGAGTGAGCGCAGGCTTTCAAGCCTGAAGGACTCCGTTTCGCTTAAAATGCGCAACTCGATTGACAGGGCGGAGCGCGCCTTTATGCGCAGCGCGGAGGTGATTTCGGCGCTGAACCCGTTGGGGGTGTTGGCGCGCGGATATTCCGTGACCTATTGCGGAGAGAGAATAGTGCGAGCTGCGGGCGAGCTTAAAGAGGGTGACGATATCACGGTTAAGCTGGCGAGCGGAAGCGCGTCGGCGAAAGTGCTGTCGGTGTCCGAGGATTAACGGAAGTCCAAATCCGATTTTATGTGTCCGGATATATGCAATAAATAATAGTTAGCTTCTCAACGTACAAGGCTTGCACTCAAAAACGGCAGCGATGTGATAAACGCGGCAAATCGGAATTTACCGAGCTGAAGGAGAATGGAGGAGTTTTATTATGGGATTGTTTTCAAAGAAGAAAAATGGTGATGAAAAACTTGAAGAAATAACGCCGGAACTAAAAGCGAAGTTGGACGAATATGCTGAAAGGGGCAATCGGTTTGAGGAAGAAGAGCAATATGAAGAAGCTTTACAGGCATGGGAAGAAGGACTTGCTCTGATACCTGAGCCGCAGCAATATTATAGTGAAACAATATGGTTTTTAGCCGCTATCGGTGACGTTTATTTTCAAAAAGGAATGTACCCGCAAGCACATAAATGCTTTGACAAAGCACGGGGAAATTTGAGCGGCGGCGGATACGGAAATCCGTTTATTATGCTTCGATTGGGAGAATGTTGTTTGGAAATCGGAGATGAAAAGAACGCTGCGGAGTATTTGCTTCGGGCTTATATGATGGAGGGGAAAGAAATATTCGAGCCTGATGAGGATGGCGAGGACGATGGTCAAAAGTATTTCGATTTTTTAAGAACTCATGTTGAACATATCGAGTAAAATGTGTGTGATACCAATTCCGGTTTGCCTTGGGTTTTATACAAAGGGTACATAAAAGTGAATTGGGAGTAACGGAAGAGGGTAATGAATATGGAGTTTGAACAGGCTATGAAGCGGCTGAATGAGATATCCGAGAGCATGGGCGGCTCGGAGCTGCCGCTGGAGCAGTCAATGAAGCTGTACGCAGAGGCGGCGGAGCTTGTGAAATTTTGTAAGGGATATATTTCGGAAGCTAAGCTTAAGGTGGAGCAGATAGAGGGCGCGGTAGAGGGTTAGCAATCCTTCGGGGCGGTGCTTTAGCGGGTGTGCCGCGTTGTTCGTGCGGTGGCTCTCAACACTCTATTAAATCAGGAGATTGAAATGATCACAGAAAAACTCGCGGAGTACGCGGAAATGACGGAAGAGGCTCTGGAGCGGTATATCCCCGACAGAGAATGTCTGCAAAGAAAGGTTATTGAAGCGGCGCGGTACAGCCTTAAGGCGGGGGGGAAACGGATAAGACCCGCTCTGGTCATGGAATTCTGCCGCGTATGCGGCGGCGAACCCGAAACGGCGCTGCCGATCGCCTGCGCGATAGAGATGATGCATACATTTTCGCTGATACACGACGATCTGCCGTGCATGGATAACGACGATATGCGGCGCGGCAAGCCGAGCTGTCACAAGGCTTTCGGTGAGGCAGACGCGCTTCTGGCGGGGGACGCTCTCGCGATAATGCCCGCGGAGATAATAGCAAGCGCGGCGATCAAGGGGACTGTATCGCAGACGGCGGCGCTGAAAATAATTGAGCTGCTCGGCAAGCAGGCGGGAATATTCGGAATGATAGGCGGGCAGGTCATCGATACGGAAAATGTCGGGAAGCGGCTCGACACGGCTGTAATGCTGGAGATGTACCGAATGAAAACGGGAGCGCTGCTGGAGTTCTGCTGCCGCGCGGGGTGTATCGCGGCGGAAGCGGGAGCGGCGGCTCAGCTTGCGGCAGGCAGCTACGGGCAGCGGCTGGGACTGGCTTTTCAGATAGTTGACGATATACTGGACGTCACCGCGGACGAGAAGCGTCTTGGCAAGCCCGTGGGCAGCGATGCGGAGAGCGGCAAGTTCACCTATGTCAGCGCGGTTGGGCTTGACAGCGCAAGGGCGGAGGCTGAGCGGCTGACCAAAGAGGCGGAAAAATGTCTTGAGGAGTTTGAGGATAACGGATTTCTTATAGGGCTGACGGAGCTTCTTCTGAAACGCGATTATTGATTGGAGATATCTGCATATAATGAAATTACTGATGGCAAATCCCATTTTAACGGTGGGAGTTATCTCATGGCTTGCGGCACAGATATTAAAGACGATCCACTATGCCGTAAAATACAGAACCTTTGAGCCTGAGAGGATAACGGGCGCGGGCGGAATGCCCTCATCTCACTCGGCACTGGTGGTTTCGGTGGCCATATACACACTGCGTTCTCAAGGGTTTTCCAGTCCGGCATTCGCGCTGTCAATGATACTTGCGGGAGTGGTCATATACGACGCCATGAGCGTGCGCTATAACGCGGGGCTTCACGCCAAAGAGCTTAACCGTCTGCGCAAGGTGATAGATGAAATGGACGACGAGATATCCCAGCTTAGCGGCGAGGAGGACGAACCTGCTTCGGAGCTTACCGAGCGCAGGGACTTTAAGGAGTTCCTCGGGCATACCCCGCTTGAGGTGCTGGCGGGTTCGCTGCTGGGCATAATCATAGCTATGATGTTCCCATGCGCGGTTTAGCGGGTGGAAATTACGCTTAACGCGGCTTTCCGCATAATTCCCGCCTTTATTTCTTAACGAGGTGTTTTACCCATGTATCTTAATGACAGTATAAATCATGACAAAATATCAAAAATGTCTGTTCCGCAGCTTAAAGCGCTTTGCAGGGAGCTGCGGAGTTGTATTCTGCGTACGGTTTACGAGAACGGCGGGCATTTGTCCTCTAATCTTGGCACGGTTGAGCTGACTGTGGCTATGCATTATGTTTTTGATGTACCGAGGGATAAGATCCTGTGGGACGTTGGGCATCAGGCATATGCACACAAGCTGCTTACGGGGCGTTATTCGCGGTTCGAAACGCTCCGTAAAAAGGGCGGGATATCGGGCTTTACCCGCCGCGGGGAATCCGAGGCGGACGCGTTTATATCGGGGCACAGCAGCACATCGGTATCCGCGGCGCTCGGAATAGCCGCCGCAATGCGCATAAAGGACGAGAGCGGCTCTGTGGCGGCGGTAATAGGTGACGGAGCTTTCACGGGCGGCATGGCGTACGAGGGGATCAACAACGCGGGAAAGAGCGGGCTGCCGCTCACTCTTATCCTCAACGACAACGCGATGTCCATCGGCAAAAGCACGGGAGCTTTCGCGCGGTATCTGGCGCATATACGCTCGACGCGGCGCTACTACTGCGCAAAGGAGCATTTCAAGACCGCTTTGTCCTCGCTCCCGCTGGTGGGGGAGCGAATGGAGCGCGCCGTCCGCGCTGCGAAGAGCATACTTAAGGACGCGCTTTATGACAACAGCACTCTGTTTGAAAATCTGGGCTTTGCCTATATCGGACCTGTGTTCGGGCACGACCTTGAAAATCTTATCGAAGCGCTCTCGCTTGCCAAGCTGACGGAGCGTCCCTGCGTAGTGCATGTTTTTACGAGCAAGGGCAAGGGCTACAAGCCCGCGGAGGAGAACCCCGGAGAGTATCACGCGATAGTTAAAAGCAGACCGCGCCTTTGTTATTCGGAGGTTTTCGGGCGGGAGCTGGAGCGGCTGGGAAAGCTGGACGGGCGCATCTGCGCGGTAACGGCGGCGATGAAATACGCAACGGGTCTGAATTATTTCAAGGAATCCTGCCCCGCACGTTTTTTTGATGCGGGGATAGCGGAGCAGCATTCCGTGACTTTCTCGGCGGGACTTGCGGCGGAGGGTATGCTGCCCGTGTTCGCGGTATATTCCACCTTTTTGCAGCGGGGCTTTGACCAGATAATACATGACTGTGCCATCGAAAATACCCATGTGGTGCTTGCGGTAGACCGCGCGGGCTTTGTGGGAGAGGACGGGGAAACTCATCAGGGAGTTTTCGACGTGCCGATGCTGCGAATGATACCGAACGCGGTGATACTCGCGCCCGCTTCATTTGAGGAGCTGCGGCAGTGCCTTAAAAGGGCGCTGTACGATATTGAGGGCATTGCGGCGGTGCGCTATCCCAAAGGGAGCGAGGATACTGTTTCCGCTGATAATCTCGGAGCGGCGGGAGCGGCGCTGATACCCGCGCGGGAGCTTGCTTATTCGGGAAAGTACAATAAAACTCTTGCGGTAAGCTACGGCAGGATATCCGCGGCATTGGCTGCCGCGTGCTCGGAAACGGGCGCGGATCTTTTGCGGTTGGTGAGGATTTCTCCCGTTCCGGAAGGTGCGATAGATATCGCGGCGGGTTATGAGCGGGTGGTATTTTTTGAGGAGGGTATACTCCGCGGCGGCGTTGCTGAGGGCTTCGCGGCGGCGCTGATGTCCCGCGGATACCGGGGTTCTTTTGATATGGCGGGAGTGAACGACAGCTTTGTCCCCATGGGAACCGTGGAGGAGCAGCTTGAAATGTTCGGGCTGGACAAATCGGGAATGATAAGCCGCCTGACCTCCGAACGCTGATTTTAGGAGTATACAATGCGTCTTGATGTTTATCTTACCGAAAAAAAGCTTGCCAAAAGCCGCACGGCAGCACAAAGTCTTATAAATATCGGCGGTGTTTACGTCAACGGGAGGATGGCGCAGAAAAGCTCCATGGATGTAACGGAAGCGGACGTTGTCACTATCAAGGAGATAAAGCTGCCCAAGTATGTCGGGCGAGGCGGCTTGAAGCTGGAGGGCGCGCTGAAGCACTTCAGGCTGAATATATCTGGAGCGGTATGTGTGGATATAGGCGCAAGCACGGGAGGGTTCACGGACTGTATGCTGCAAAGCGGAGCTGAAAAGGTGTTTGCGGTGGACGTGGGAAGAGGGCAGCTCAATGAGAAGCTGCGCAAAGACCCGCGCGTTATTTCGCTTGAACAGACGGATATCAGGGATTTTGATTTTGACGAATACCCCGCGGGTGCGGATTTCATCGGCGCGGACGTCTCCTTTATCTCTCTGAAGCTTATACTTCCGGAGATATGGCGGCTGCTGAAAACGGGGTGCTGTGCGGTCACTCTGATAAAGCCTCAGTTTGAGGCAGGCAGAGCGGCTTTGAACAAGCGCGGCATAGTTACCGACAAGAGAACCCGTGAATTCGTCGTTAATGAGCTGTCGTGTTTTGCTGAGCAGTGCGGCTTTACTGTCGCGGGGGTCACTGAATCCCCTATAACGGGCGGTGACGGCAACACGGAATATCTTATGTATATCATTAAAGACCGATAATTTCGGTAAGGGGGAGGTGCGGCGCTTGGACGGTTTCCGAGTTCTTATCGGCTGCAATGAGATGAACGGAGAGTCGGTCGGGCTGGCTAAAAATATCTGCCGTATGCTAAAGAAGAACGGAGCTGTTCCTTGCGTGACGGACGGGCGCGGCGCGGATATTCCCGCGGAGGCGGTGAAGTCCCCCGCAGAATGTACCCATATCGTCACCATAGGCGGTGACGGTACTATCCTGAAATGGGGCAAGACCGCGGCGGAATATGATATTCCCCTGCTTGGGGTAAATATGGGCAGGCTGGGCTTTATGGCTACGCTGGAGCGCGGTGAAGTCGAGATGATCCCGCGGCTGCTTTCCGAGGGAAACATCAGCCGCAGAATGCTGATGGACTGCGCCGTAATTCGCGCCGACGGCTCACGTCGTATCAAGCCCGTGCTCAATGATGTGGTGATAGCCCGCGAAAGCGGCAGCAAGCTCCCCGAATTCAGCATATTCTGCGACGGTGCGGAGGTGTCGCATCTGCGCGCGGACGGCGTTATTCTCAGCACCCCCACAGGCTCGACCGCCTATTCGCTGTCGGCGGGAGGTCCTATCCTTTCTCCCGAGCTTGAGTGCATAGAATTTACCTCGCTTTGTCCGCACACTCTGTTTAACCGCCCCATGATTTTCTCAGCCATGCATGAGGTTACGGTGAGCGTGCGCGAATATCAGGGCAGCCGCGTGACTGTGAGTATCGACGGGGAAAACGACCTTTCTTTCGGCGAGGGGGACGAAATAAGGCTCACACGTTCCGCAAAGACCCTGCGGCTTATAGAGGCGGGCGGCGGTTTTTACGGCTCTGTGCGCAGCAAGCTTATGCAGCCGCTAAAATAGGTCAAAGTTTATTCAACGCAAGGCAGACGCAGGAAATTTTTCGCGGGAGCCTAAGTGTTGCGTACTTAGGCGGGTCGCGGAAAATTTCAAATTTAAATAAGGGGGATTTATGGAACAGAATATTTTTGATAACCCCGATTTTTTTGGGGGATATAAGGCTTTAAGGGAGACCGACGATAATCTCAATGTTTTGTTGGAGCAGCCCGCTATGCGTAAACTCCTCCCTAATATCGAATCAAAAAGAGTGCTGGATATCGGCTGCGGCGCGGGCGGGGACTGCCTGGATTTCGTGAACCGCGGCGCGGAGAGCGTCACGGGAATAGACCTCTCGGAGAAAATGCTGGAGCTTGCGCGGGAGAACTGCTCCCACGAAAAAATAACCTATCTGCGAATGAGTATGTCGGATCTGTCGGGGCTGAAAGGCGGCTTCGGATTGGTTTACAGCTCGCTGGCGGTGCATTACGCGGAGGATTTTCCGCGGCTTATGCGGGAAATATACGCGCTGACGGAGCGCGGCGGAACGCTGCTTTTTTCGCAGGAGCACCCTATTATTACGGCGACTGTGGGCGGAGGTCATTGGAATTATGACGAAAACGGAAACCGCGTGTCCTGGACCTTTTCCGACTATCAGCGCAGCGGAAAACGTATGGTGAAGTGGTTCGTGGACAGTGTGGAGAAATATCACCGGACTTTTTCGGAGGTGATAAACGCGGTCATCGCGGCGGGATTTACAATTGAGGAGATATGCGAACCCGTGCCCGACGAGTACGCGCTGCAAAAGCGCCCGGAGCTGGTAAAGGATTTTCTCAAATCAAATTTCCTTATCGTCAAGGCAAGGAAATTGCAATAATACAAAAGAGGTGTTATCCGCTATGGAGAAACGGCAGCGCCAGGCAACGCTGTTAAGAATAATATCCGAGAAAGAGGTCGAAACGCAGGAGGAACTGCGCCGATGTCTTGCCGAGGCGGGAATAGCCGCGACTCAGGCTACCATTTCGAGGGATATGCGGGAGCTTAAGATACGTAAGGGCATTGCGGAGAGCGGCGCTAACTGCTATTATGTCGGAGCGGCTGCTCCCGAGCGGCACAACAGTATTTTCGCGCAGTCGGTGATTGCGGTGGACTACGCGGGCAATATGGTAGTGATACGCTGTCACGCGGGAATGGCTCCCGCCGCCTGCAAGATAGTGGACGAAAAAAGCTTCGGGCTGGTCGTGGGAACAATAGCGGGGGACGATACCATTTTTGTTCTGACCCGCTCGGAAAAACACGCTATTCAATTGGTTGAGCAGCTCAAGACCATGTACATCTGACAGTCGGAAGCGGAACGGAGTATGACAGGCAAAATTTTGAAATTTTTTAATAACCGGATTTAGATCAACATTATATACATTAACCGATATACGGGGGTGATGAGGTGCTGAAGGAGCTTTCTATTGAGAATCTCGCGGTTATCGAGCGGGTGGACGCGAGGTTTGACGATAAATTCAACGTTTTTACGGGCGAAACGGGCGCGGGTAAGAGTATACTTATAGGCGGTATCAATGCTATTCTTGGGCAGCGCACCACAAAGGATATCGTCCGCACGGGTGCGCCTAAGGCGGTCATCAGCGCTGTTTTCGACGAGCTGCCCGCGGAGGCGGCGGACAAGCTTTCGGAGCTTGGCTTTTCCGCGGAGGACGGCGAGGTCATGCTTACAAGAGAGATATCCGCGGACGGAAAAAGCTCCGCGCGGATAAACGGCAGAACGGCTACCGCCGCTATGCTCCGCGAGGTGGGCAGTCTGCTTGTGGATATCCACGGTCAGCATGAAAACCGCATTCTTATGTCAAACGACAATCAGCGCGATATCCTTGACAGCTACGGAGCTATCGGGGAGATACTGGAGGATTACCGCGCGAAGTTCCGCGATTTCTCCCGCGTTTCGAGAAAGCTGAAAACGCTGCGTGAGGAGAATGAGAACCGCGCTTTCAAGACCGAGAGGCTTACCGCCGTTATTGAGGAGCTTGAGGCTCTTAATCTCTCAAAAGGAGAGGGAGAGCGTCTGGAAAGCGAGCTGGAGCGTTGCAGAAGCTCCGCGAGGATACGCGCGGCTCTGTACAACGCTTATAGCTGCCTTTATGCGGAGGAAAGCTCCGCGGCGACGGATCTGCTGCGCGAGGCGCGGAAGGCTCTGGAATCCGTATCTGATGCGGAACCTGCGGCGGGAGAGCTTGCGGGGCGGCTTGATGAGATAATTCCCGAGGCAG
This sequence comes from uncultured Oscillospiraceae bacterium, assembly GCA_910587135.1. GTDB lineage: Bacteria > Bacillota > Clostridia > Oscillospirales > Ruminococcaceae > CAG-115. Next base: position 44,040 of record CAJULF010000012.1, on the reverse strand, counting down.
AGGACATTGCTTCGGAGATTATATCACTGATGAGGGACGACGATGATTATCGCCGCGAGGAGCTTGCCGACCGCGTTTCCGCTCTAAAGCACGCCAAGCGCAGGTACAATATGGACAGCGACGAGTTGGTTGATTATCTTGAACAGTGCCGCGGGGAGCTTGCGGAGCTGGGCGGCATGGAGGACGAGATAGAGGAGCTTTCAGAGCGGAAACATATTCTCGCGGAGGAGGTAAAGAGCCGCGCAGACAACATCACCGCGCTAAGAACCGCCGCCGCGGAGAAGCTGTCCGCGGAGATATGCGGGGAGCTGAATTTCCTTGCCATGCCGCAGGTAAAGATAGTGTTCGCGGTAAAGCCCGACAAAATAACCATAAACGGGCGCGACACGGTGGAAATGCTTATCTCGGCGAACGCGGGCGAGGAGCTTAAGCCGCTGAATAAGATTGCCAGCGGCGGCGAGCTGTCCAGAATAATGCTGGCTATAAAGAGCGTTCTTGCCGATAACGACGGTATCCCGACGCTAATATTCGACGAGGTGGACGCGGGGATAAGCGGCAGGGCTGCCCAGAAGGTCGGCATAAAGCTGGCTGAGACCGCGCGTAAGCGGCAGGTGCTGTGTATAACACATCTTGCGCAGATAGCTTCACGGGCGGACTGTCATCTTCTTATAGAAAAGCAGACTGATGGTGGGCGCACCTTTACCCATATTGAAAGGCTCGATTTTGATGGGCGGAAAGCCGAGCTTGCCAGAATTATTGACGGAGAGGGCAGCGATAGCAGTCTTAAGGCGGCGGAGGAAATGCTTACCGAAGCGATGAAAAGCGGATAGATATATTTTAAAGGTCGGGGAAGCTTGTATATAAGGATTTGTACCGCGGTTGAAAAAGCCGCGGTACAGCCTGTAGAAAAAGCCTGTTGACAGCACAATGTCGGCGCATTAAATTTCAAAAAGCGTACATTTGCCAAATGGCAAATGTGCGCGGTTCCCGTTAGGCATGCGGAGTGAAGCGTAGCTTAACGGAGTATGACTAACGGAAATTTTGAAATTTTTTTAAATAGTCCGCTCTAAGTCAACCTTTATATACAGTCCTATACCGCGGTTGAAAAAACCGCGGTATTTTTGTGATGATTGGCTTAACGGAGCGTGTTGAGAGCGGATCGAGATAACGACTGCGCAAATTTGCGGTTAAAAAATCGGAGAATTTGGCTCAACCATGCGGGTTAAGGTGCTGTAAAAAAACGCTTTTTCAGACGTGTGTTTGTGTGATAATAGCCGTAAATCCTTTTGCAACGCGGTTTAACAGCCTTTGCTGCTTGTTGGACTGTGCTGCTGCGGTTTCGGCTGATTGTGGAAGAAATCGCTTAACCATACTGTTTGAGAGCGTTTTGGTGTGGCTTTGCGGCTTATTCGCAAAGCATTCGGACTTCAAATGAATTGCTTTATTTCAGCAATGTTACAGAAAATTATTCTGCTTTCTTCATAAAGCTGTCACAATGATTGATTATAATAAAAGCACAGTAAGGAGGGCGGTACCGATGGCATACGGCAACACCTTCAAGCGCAGGGAAATGAAGTATCTTCTTGACGAGCGTATGTATGAGGCGGTGCGCGAGGCGATATCTCCATATGTAACGGAGGACGGATACGGCAGGCACACCATATGCAATATCTATTGCGACAGCGAAAATGACGACCTGATACGCGAGTCCCTTGAAAAGCCGGTTTACAAGGAAAAACTCAGGCTTCGCACATACGGGACGGCAAACAGCGATAGCGATTCTTTTCTGGAAATAAAAAAGAAATTTGACGGAGTTGTTTATAAGCGCAGAGTGAAGCTGCCTTACAAAGCAGCACTGGATTACATCAACGGGGGAGAGCCGCCTATATATTCCCAGCAGATAGCGGAAATGGACTATTTTATACAAAGGGCGCAGCTTAAGCCTAAAATCGTCATCTGCTACGACAGAAGAGCCTTTTTCGGCAATGAGGATATGGAGTTTCGCGTCACCTTTGACTGGAATATCCGCAGCCGCACAGACGATCTCGACCTGCGCTCGGGAGATAACGGGGAATTTCTGGCGGGACAGCCGTGGCGTGTTATGGAGATAAAAACTGCGCAGGCAATGCCTATGTGGATGACAAAGATACTTTCGGAACTTGAGCTTTATTGCGGCTCTTTTTCAAAGTATGGAAGCATCTACCGCGCACGCTTTGCCGATATGACATATCCCAAAGAAAAATTTACGCCCGAAACGGAGTTAATTTGTGTTTGAAAGTATTATAAGTACATCGGAGGGGCTGACGGCACAGTCGGCAATTATTCTCACAGCTGTTTCCATAGTTTTCGGCGGGATTGCGGCGGCGGTTTACCGCATTACAAACAGGCATTATTCCAAAAACCTTATGGTTGCGCTGGTGGTGCTGCCCGCGTTGGTTCAGGCGGTAATAATGCTTGTCAACGGCTCGGTCGGGGCGGGAATAGCGGTAATGGGCGCGTTCAATCTGGTAAGATTCCGCTCCGCGCCCGGGAGCGCCCGCGATATCTGCTGCATTTTCTACGCGGTTGGCATAGGGCTGGCTACGGGAATGGGGTATGTGGGATTCGCGGCGGTCTATGCCGTGATAATAGGAGCGCTGCTGACAGTGTTGAGCTTTATCCCCGCTTTTGGAACTAAACGTTCCGCAAAACTTCTTCGGGTGCTTATTCCCGAAAATCTCGACTATACCGACTGCTTTAAGGATATATTTGACGAATATCTGGCAAGCGTTTCCGTGATTCAGGCAAAGACCACAAATATGGGAACAATGTATGATCTGAAATATGAGATAGTTCTGCGCGATAACTTAAAGGAAAAAGAGCTGCTGGACAAAATACGCACCAGAAACGGAAATCTTACAGTGTCCTGCGGTCTGCTTCCCGAAAATCATGAGGAACTGTAACAGATCGATCCGCGTATTAAATGCGGGTCAGAGCCACTGAAAACGTCCGAAAGGACAGAGCATATAAATGGATTCCCCGCAGGCGGCGGGAATGGCGGTGCAGGAAATTCTTTGATCTCCATCGTGCCGCAGCACCATAAGCAAAAAACATATTTTCGAAAGGAGGTACGCTCCCGCGCGGGAGCAGTCACCGTTATGGATATGAGCTTCAGAACGCTTGCGGCGCTTTGCACGTTGGCATTAACAATAAATACCGGCTGTACCGATAATTCCCCCGGCAGCATACAAAGCAGCGTTACTCCGCTTATTAACAGCGGAACATCAGAAAGCGGAGCGGTAATAGCTCCGGAGCGCGCGGATGAGTGCGACTATGCGGCGGCGGAAGCCGCGGATACCACTGTGGTATTCTCCGAGGGCGGAGCAAGCGTAAGCGGCAAAGGCGCCAAGGTCAGCGGAAACACAGTAACGCTTACCGCGGCGGGAGTATACGAGATAAGCGGCGAGTGCTCCGACGGCAAAATCATTATAGATGCGGACGGTGAAAGCAGCGTTACTCTGCTGCTTAAAGGACTTAAGCTTTCAAGCAAGAGCGGCAGCGTTATAGACTGCGAAAAGGCGGGGAAACTGTTCCTGACGCTCGCAAAGGGCTCACAGAACGTCCTGTCGGACGCAGAGAACTACTCGTTTGCGCAAGACGAAACCGAGCCTGACGCGGCGGTGTTCTGCCGAAGCGATATGACGATAAACGGCACGGGCAGCCTGTCGGTAACGGGGCTGTACAACGACGGTATAAAGTGCAAGGACGGTCTTAAGATATGCGGCGGGAACATTGCTGTAAACGCGGTTGGAGACGGGATAGTCGGAAAGGATTATCTTGTTGTCGCGGCGGGAGAGCTTAATATCAGCGCGGGTAAGGACGGTCTGAAGTCCTCCAACAACAAGGACAGTTCTCTTGGATATGTGCGTATCCAAGGCGGAGATATACACATCGAATCCGATAACGACGCGGTTCAGGCTGAAACGGAGCTTATCATAGACGGCGGCTCTGTCACAGCGGTTTCGGGAGGCGGAGCGGCAATCGTGGAACGTTCTGATCAGACAGATTTCGGCGGCGCGTGGGGCGACAGAAATTTTGGGGGCGGCGGATTCCGCGAAGATCCCGACAAAGCGGCAGACGGCGGCTCGTCGGAGAGCACGAAAGGGCTTAAGGCAGGTACTGATCTTACGATAAACGGCGGGGAGCTGGATATAGATTCGGCTGATGACAGCATTCATTCGGGGGGAACTGTTCGTATAAGCAGCGGGGATATCAGGCTGACCTCGGGTAATGATGGCATTCACGCGGACAAAAATGTATCGATAAACGGCGGAGATATCTATATTGAGTATTCCTACGAGGGGATAGAGGGCGTCGGCATAGACATATCGGGAGGCAATATCTCGGTTTACGCCTATGACGACGGTCTGAACGCAGCGGGGGACAGCATTAACAGCGCCGAATACTATATAAGCATTACGGGAGGAAATATCACCGTGAACGCTGACGGCGACGGACTGGACTCCAACGGCAGTATGGCTTTGAGCGGAGGTACCGTGGTAGTATTCGGTCCGACCACGGATATGAACGGAGCGTTGGATTACGAAAGCTCCTTCGCAATAAGCGGCGGTACGCTCATTGCGCTTGGTTCGGCGGGAATGGCTCAGGTTCCGAGTACGCTTTCGCAGCCTTGTCTGGCGATAAATTCCTCCGTTGAGGCGGGCTGCTCAGTTGAGGTGCGTGACGAGGACGGAAATACCGTTTTTAGCGTGGAAACACCCAAGCCGGCACAGTCGCTGATATTCTCCGCAGGCAGCCTTACGGAGGGCAGAGTCTACGGAATATATGCGGACGGGGAACTGATAGTTGAGGTCACTGCCGAGGACGGTGTGAGCGGAAACGGTGCTGACGGCGGCTTTGTCGGTTTCGGCGGTCACGGCGGTCATGGCGGAGATTCGTGGACGGGTACGGATATACCTCCGGGCGGATTCGGGCAGGACAGACCCGACGGTGATTCGCCCGAAAAGCCCGAGGGGGATCGCCGTCAGCCGCCCGATCGGGCAGCGTAAGCTCTTGAATTTCTGTCGCGGCTCATGCGGTGATCCGATTAAGGTAAATTGGCAATATGCCGTAACGCTTAATTTGTGTTTACTTAAAGTAAATTGTTAAAAATTTTTTCAGCTGATAAGGGTTGACCTGAATAGGTTTATTAAAAAAATACAAAACTTCCGCCATGCATAATCTGTACTGCGAAGCAGCACAAAGTATGTATTGCGGAAGCTGCGTTTTTGCCAAATGGCAGAGGCGCAGATCAGCCTGTATATAAAGGTGGACCTAAGGCTAATTATTTAAGGCAACACCGCACAAAGCCCGCGCTTCGCGCTTTGCACGCATCTTGCTTGCATATTTTCCGTCATCTTGCACAAGTTCTCCTTGGCGGGCGTCAGCCCGCCGGCGTCGACCTTGTACAATCTGACGAAAAATCTGACGGCGCAATCTGCGCACAAGCTTTGTGCGGTGTTGCCTTAAAAAATTTCAAAATTTCCGTTAGTCATACTCCGTTCAGCTTCGCTTCACTTCGCATGCCTAACGGAAACCGCGCACGTTTGCATTCGCAAACGCACGACTTTTTGAAATTTCATGCGGCGACATTGCGTTGCAGATAGGCTTTTTCTATAAGCTGAGCCGCGTTTTTTATATCAAGCGTCGGCATTACGCTGAATGATATTTATGCGTGGGCGGTCGGTTGACTTTGGCTTAAGCCAGCTTTGACCGCTTGATTTTTGATGGTGTTTCTTTTAAATCGGCAATATTAACCAAAAAAATCATAAAAAGTTTGTGAATAATGTTTCTTTACAAAACGGGAAAATTAACTTAAAATAGTAAGTAACAAAACACATTATTGAAAGGAAAGCTGTAAATGATTAAGAAAAATGTGACCATGAGCGATATTGCCAAGGTTATGAACGTCAGCACGGTTACGGTATCAAAGGCACTGGGAGATCGCGACGGAGTAAGCTTGGATCTTCGCGAGCGTATAAAGCAGAAAGCGACCGAAATGGGTTACAGAATGCATACCGGAACCCATGGCGCAAAGGACGGGCTCAATTATAACATAGGTATTGTGGTAGCGCGGCATTTTATCAGCGATGCCTCGGCTTTTTACTGGATAATGTACAGATATATCGTCGAAATGCTTCAGAAGCAGAATTATTACGGAATGCTCGAGGTGGTGGACGACGTGCTGGACGGGCGCGGCGAGATACCGAATTCCGTGCTGGATAAGAAAGTGGACGGACTCATTGTTCTTGGGCAGTTTTCGGACGAATATATAAACAGACTGACATCATACTATATACCGACGGTATTTCTGGATTTCTACGGAAGCCGCGAGGAATCGGAAACAGTGCTTGCGGATAACTTCTACGGGGCTTATATGCTGACAAACCACCTCATTTCAAACGGTCACAGACGGATAGGATTTCTCGGCAGCATAAGCAGTACGTCAAGTATACAGGACAGATATCTGGGATATTATAAGGCTCTGTTGGAGCACAGGATACCGCTTCGGCAGGACTGGCTGATAGGCGACCGATCCAACGAAAGCGATATATTCCCGTCGTTCACGCTGCCGCAGGATATGCCCACCGCGTTTGTCTGCAACTGCGATGAGACCGCCTACAAGCTTGTAAATCAGCTTAAGGCGGCAGGGTATTCCATTCCCGACGACATATCGGTCGTTGGATATGACAATCATATTTATTCAACCATCTCATCGCCCAGACTCACAACGATCGATGTAAACAGCCGCGCTATGTCCGAGGAGGCTGTTAATATAATACTTCATAAGATACGCGACGGCAGCTATAAGCGCGGCAGAACGCTGGTAACGGGTAAGCTGGTAAGGCGCGAGAGCGTTAAAAATCTCACTCTGGAGTGAAAAATGTGAAAAAGCGCTTGACAAACGATTTGCGGTGTGGTATAATAATTAAGCCGCATGTGTAAGGTTCGGAAAAGCGGGGATAAAACGCGTTTTAAGGGAATTTTCCGTTTTTGCGAAGCAAAATTTCGGATGAATGTCCGAAAAGGAAAATTCAAGCATTCAAAAACGAAGTTTTTGAACCCTGCCTTAGCACAGCGAGTCTGAAAAAATGAGGTAAAAAACATGTACGCAGTTATTGAAACGGGCGGAAAGCAGTACCAGGTAAAAGAGGGCGATATCCTCTTTATCGAGAAGCTGGAAGCCGAGGGCGAGGTTACCTTTGACAAGGTGATCATGGTAGGCAAGGAAGACGGTGTTACCGTTGGCGCACCATATGTAAACGGCGCCAGCGTTAAGGCTACTCTCCTGAAGAACGGCAAGAGCAAGAAGATAACGGTTTTCACTTACAAGCCCAAGAAGAGCAGTAAGAGAAAGATGGGTCACAGACAGCCCTACAGCCAGGTGAGAATTGAAGCTATCAACGCGTAATGATCAAGGCTGTTTTTTATCGGCATAGCTTCGGTGGTCGGGCGGGAGCGCTGTGCGGGTTTTCGGTGTCGGGTCACGCGGGCTGCGGCTCGGAGGGGAACGATATCGTTTGCGCGGCGGTAAGCTCGGCGGTAATGCTGGTGTGCAACGCTGTGACTGATTATTTCAAAGCGTCGGCAGAAGTTGATGTTGGGAAAAATCGGATAACGCTGAGGCTGAAGGAGGACAATCTCTCCGCTCGGCGGCTTGTTGAGGCGTTTTACGGGCATTTGGAGATCATCGCCGAGGAACACGGCAGGGTCAGGCTTGAAGTAAAACAGGAGGAGATTAAAGATGATTAGGATCAGTTTACAGTATTTCGCTCATAAAAAGGGTGCGGGTTCCACCAAGAACGGACGCGATTCCGAGTCCAAGAGACTTGGCGTAAAGCGCGCTGACGGTCAGTTTGTGCTTGCGGGCAATATCCTTGTAAGACAGCGCGGAACGCATATCCATGCGGGCAACAACGTCGGCAGAGGTTCCGATGATACCCTTTTCGCTCTTACGGACGGCAAGGTTAAATTCGAGCGCGTCGGCAAGGACAGAAAGCAGGTCAGCGTATACGCTGATTGATAATCCTAACGGTACATCATAAGGCGGATTATTTTAGTCCGCCTTATTTAGTTATTCATGACAGAGGTATGATATGGATGATTTTTCAATAAATCAGATGCTTGAAATGCAGCGGGAATTACAGGAGAGATACAGGGGCAGATGGGAACCTGTTTCTCCCGAAACGGGAAAGAATAAGCTGCTGTGGATGGTTGGCGAGGTCGGAGAGGTCATCGATATTGTCAAAAAAAACGGTCATGACAGAGCTGTCGGCGACCCCGAACTGAGAGAGCGTCTTGTTGAGGAACTGTCGGATGTTCTAATGTATTTTGGGGACGTGATGCTTTGTTACGGTATTACCGCGGATGAGCTGAAGCGTGTGTATACGGATAGGTTTAAAAGGAATATGGATCGGTGGTAATCCCTGTTCAGTTGTACATAATATAGTTTGTATGTCAGCCGTGATCAGCGCAATAATAGAGGATCATATGCGGTGACAGCATAAAACGGCAAATCGCCCACGCGGGAATTTTTCGCAAGCCGGTTTTGAAAGCGCTGCGGCGTGAAAAAATCTTTTGAATGATTTGCTTTTTGTCAAGCTGACTTAAAGCGTAATAGCCCATATCAACACTTTATATACGGGCTGGTGCTTGCGTAAAAATAGCGTTTTGAATAAATGAAAAATTTAAAATCAGGAGAACAAGATGTTCGTAGATAAAGTAGAAATTTCGATAAAAGCGGGCAACGGCGGCAACGGCGCGGTTTCCTTCCATAGGGAGAAATACGTCAATGCGGGAGGTCCCGACGGCGGCGATGGCGGCAAAGGCTCGGATATTGTCTTTGTGGCAGACGATAATCTGTCCACACTTATTGATTTCAGGTACAAAAAGAAATACGTCGCTCCCGATGGAGAACCAGGCGGCGCAAAGCGCTGCTCGGGAAAATCAATGGAACCTACCGTTATACGGGTCCCGCGCGGTACTGTCATAAGAGATGCACATACGGGGCGCATTATGGCGGATATTTCCGATAATGAGCCCGTAGTTGTGGCTAAGGGCGGAAAGGGCGGCAAGGGAAACGTACATTTCGCGACCCCTACGCGGCAGATACCCCGCTTCGCAAAACCTGGATTTCCCGGGGAGAAGTTCGATGTCGTGCTGGAGCTGAAGCTTCTGGCGGACGTGGGTCTGGTGGGATTCCCGAACGTGGGAAAATCAACGCTTATAAGCGTGGTCAGCGCCGCCAAGCCCAAGATCGCTAATTATCACTTTACCACCATCACACCCGTACTCGGTGTGGTCAAGCGCGGGGAGAAATCCTTCGTTATGGCTGATATCCCCGGACTTATAGAGGGCGCGAGCGAGGGCGTGGGGCTGGGACATTCATTTTTAAGGCACGTTGAACGCTGTCGGCTGATAGTTCATGTGGTGGATGTTTCGGGCATAGAGGGGCGCGATCCCCGTGAGGACTTTGAAAAGATAAATCTGGAGCTTGCCAATTTCTCTGAGGAGCTGGCGGTAAGACCGCAGATAGTCGCGGCGAACAAGAGCGATATGGCGACCGAGGAGCAGATAGCCGAGTTCAGGAGCTTTATAGAGGAAAAGGGTCTGCCGTTTTATGAGATATCGGCGGCTACAACGGCGGGAACAGAACCGCTGATGGATTGCGTAACAGAGCAGCTGGAGAAGCTGCCGCCCGCAAAGCGGTTCGAGGTTCAGCCGCTTACTCTCAAGGAGCTTAATGAAATCGAGGAAAACAGGCATAAGTTTAATATAGAGGTTATCGACGGGGTGTATGTAGTTGAGGCGGAGTTCCTTGCGCCGATACTGAACACTGTTAATATGGAGGATTACGAGAGTCTTCAGTACTTCCAGAGAGTGCTGCGTTCAAGCGGTATTATCGACGAGCTTGAGCGAATGGGTATACATGAGGACGACGTGGTTTCGATATACGATTTTGAGTTTAATTATGTAAGGTGATTTTTTGTAAAGCCGCACATTGCGCAAAACTTTTAAAGCGCGGCAAAACGTAGTATGTCTGTATGAAATTTTGAGGGATTTTAAAATATTACGATTTAAGTCAACCTTTATTACAGGCTGAACGCTGTCTCGCGGTGGTAGCGGAGGCGCGGAAAATTCAGATTAAGATAGGTGAACGGAATGAATTTTATCGGGACGCTTTTGCGGAATATGGAGCGCTCATCTGCGGGAAGTGAGGAAACCGTAAAAAAGGTCATGGCGCTTTGCGGTAAGATATCTCCCGAAAACGCTTTGTTTGTCGGTGATGACTGCATCACGCCGCAGGTGTTGGGTCGGAACTGCCGCAGGCTTATTTCCGCTTTTACGGAGGAATACAGAGCCGCGCAGGCGTCGGATAGCGGTCTTGATTCCCGTCTGGTGCAGCTGTTCGAGCTTCCGGAAGCAAAGGGCGGCTTTGATTTTATATGGTATAACGGAACGGTGGAGTTTGACGGTGTAACGCAGCGGCTGAATACGCTCAAAGAGCGCATGGCAGAGGGTATAGCAGTGTACCGTGCGCTGTGCTGGCTTATTGAGCCTATGCCCGACACGCGTCTGTATTATGAGCGACGCTTCGGTATAATAGAGCAGATGTACACGGTAGTGTACAAGGCGAAAGAACTGGGCTTCGGAATAAAGGATTTCTATATCGCGCCAAAGTCCGACTGGCGGGACGGCTACTATAAGCCGATGAACGCCGCCGCGCGGGAGTACGGCAGCGCCAATCCCGAAAACAGCGATGTTTCCGCGGGGCTAAGCCTGCTGGACAGGGAAACAGATATGTTTGAGCGTCACGGCGAGGAATTCAGCTATATTTACTTTATATTGGAGTTGAATAAGGGGTAGGAAAAATCATGCTGACAGAAAAGGAAGCCGCGGGGTACAGCCCCAACGTACTGGCGTTTTACGGCGACAGCGTGTATGAGGTGATGGTGCGGCGGCGGGTAGTATTATACGGGAACACAAACGCGGGACGGCTTCACGATTTATCGGTGGAGCAGGTAAGGGCGAAATATCAGGCTGCCGCGGTTTCGGTGATAGAGCCTATGCTGACCGAGCGGGAGGCGGATATTTTAAGGAGAGGACGCAATGCCGGCGGGATATCCGTACCGAAAAGTTCAAAACCGTCCGAATATCGCCGCGCTACCGCGCTGGAGGCGCTTTTCGGCTATCTCAGCCTTATCGGGCAACACGACAGGCTGGAGGAGCTTTTCGGAGCGATATGCGAAGCGCTGCCCACGGGGCTGTCGGCAACGGTCGCAGAGTGAGAAGGAAGGTGTATTGTAATCTATGAACCTTACCGGAGAAAGTAAGGGCAAAAAAGAAAACAAGATTTTAAGGTATGTTACGGATATTTTGCTGATAATTGTAGCAAATTCCATATACGCGCTGGGAGTAAATATGTTTGTTTCGCCTAACAACATAGCCCCCGGGGGCGTAACGGGCGTATCGGTAATTATAAGCAGTATTACGCCTGTTCCGGTGGGCGTGCTGATAGCGGGGATAAATATCCCGCTTATTATACTGGGATTTATCTTTCTGAACAGAAAGATAATGATAAAGACGCTGGTCTCGGTTATTGTGCTGTCGGTGATGACGGATGTGGTTATGGTGAATATTCCCGTATACGATGCTAAGGAGGGCAACGGTATTCTTGCCGCCATATTCGGAGGGCTTCTGATGGGATTCGGTCTGGGGCTTAATTATATGAGGGAGTCCACCACGGGAGGAACGGATATCATAAACAAGATCGTAACCAAATTCCGCCCGACCATTAGGCTCGGAAAGCTGGTTCTTATTACGGACAGCTTTGTGGTGGCGTTCGGTCTTATTGTGTACAGAGATCTTGACGTAATCATGTATGCGATAATTTCGATATTTGTGCAATCCAAGATCATAGACGTCATGGTTTACGGCGGGCAGGAATGCAAGTTTATGATGATATTTTCCGAGCATTCAAGCAGTATATCCGAGCAGCTGCTGAGCAAGAATTTCGGCGTTACCCTGCTTAAGGGCGAGGGCGCTTACAGCAGAAGCGAGCGCGAGGTGATCGCTTTGGCGGTGCATAAAAGCGACTATGTAAGGGTGCGCCGTGTAATTAAGGAGACCGACCCGAGAGCGTTCGTGGTGATTACGGGCGCGAGCGAGGTGCTGGGGGAGGGATTCCAGAAGCTGGAGTAGCGGCTTTAGTACTATGGCTGCCGCAAAAAGGAAACAGCCAAGAGCCGTACAATACCTCAAATATCAAAGGCGGTGCAGGCATACAGCCGATGTCCGCCAACGCAGGAATTTGCCCGCAAGCCGCTGAGCAGTCAACACGCAGCGGAGAGTTGGCTGCCCGGCGAGATAGCGCAAACGATACAAAGTGTCGTTTGCGGCGGTGCGGGTAAATTCAAATCAAACCAAGCAGGAATTTGCCCGCAAGCCGCCGAGCAGTCAACACGCAGCGAAGCGGAGAGTTGACTGTTCGGCGAGATAGCGCAAACGACACAAAGTGTCGTTTGCGGCGGTGCGGGGAAATTCAAATCATAATAAGGAGAAAGTGATATGTCAGGACATTCAAAATGGAGTACCATCAAGCGTAAGAAAGGTGAGAAGGACGGCGCTCGCGCAAAGGTATTCACCAAAATCAGCCGTGAGATACTTGTGTGCATAAAGGAAACAGGCAGCGCCGATCCCGCGAATAATTCGCGTCTGGCTGCGCTGGTTCAGAAAGCTAAGGCAAACAATATCCCGAATGATAATATTGACAGGCTGCTGAAAAAAGCGGCGGGTGGTTCGGAGAAGAACGATTATGAGAACTGCGTATATGAGGGCTACGGTCCGAACGGCGTGGCGGTAATTGTGGAGTGCCTTACGGATAACAGAAACCGCACCGCGGGCGAGATTCGGCATTATTTTGACAAGTTCGGCGGAAATCTCGGAGCAAGCGGCTGCGTATCCTTTATGTTCTCGCTCAAGGGTATTGTGGTTCTGAACAATGAAGAGGGCAATATTGACGAGGATAAGGCCATGGAGGATATCCTTGAAAGCGGAGCGGAGGATTTCAGCTTTGAAGACAGCTGTGTGGAGATAACCACAGACCCCGCCGAGGTTGGCAGGGTTGCGGAGGCTCTTACCGCGCTTGGCTATGAGGTGATATCGGCGGAGGCGGAGCAGGTGCCATCTACATACACAAAGCTCACCGACGAGGAGCACATCAAAAAGATGGGACTGCTGCTGGAAACCCTCGATGACAACGACGATGTGCAGAACGTCTGGCACAATTGGGAGATGGACGAATAAAGGCGGAAAAAATTTCAGAGGTGCTGACTTAAGGTCGGCACCTCGTTTTAATTTATTGTTTCTAACCGAGTTTTTCAATATCGGTGATAACAAATTGTGTCCGGGTTATCCAGTCAACATTGCTTTCCATGGATATGTTGTCCGCAGTCAGCTTTACCTTTATCGGCTCGCCGATGGGGTAATCGGCGAAATCAAGCTCGGATCTGAAAATATTTCCCGCGTAGATGCTTGGGTATTCGCTCATAAAGAAGAACTCGCCGTCGTGGGTTATCGTGTAACAGCGGGTGAAGATCCCCTTTTCGGTACCAAACGAAAAATTCACGACAGGAAGAACACAGCTTTCTTTGTCGGGAGTGAAGAATATATCCCCCCTTGCGTCATAGCCCTCGTCCTCGGGGCAGATGAAGATATAGCCCGTCATGTCAAGGCTGCCTTCAAAGTTAATGGTGCTGCCGAGAAAAAATATTTCAGGGAAATCAAACTCGCGTCCATAGACCAATGTGTCATCGGAAATCATATAGTTGGTGTCCGCGTTAGCTGTTCCGAACATTGAAGAGACATAGGATACCTTAAGACCGCATATAATATCGCCGACCGCGCAGCGCTTGTAGTCGTGGTTGGACAGTTCTTCAACGTTGAAGCGCCAATTTTCCTTGTCCAGCAGGTCGGCATTGTCAACCGAATTATAGCTGAAGCCCTGAGGCTCACTGTAATACGCGAAACCGACGCAGTCGGCGTTGAACCATTTGGTTTTGTCCTGATTCCCCTCGTCGTCGTAACCGTAGTTTATGTTTGTTATGGTATATTTGTCTACCTTTTCGCCGTCAGGTCCGTAAAGGTTGTCAAGGTCGTCAATTCCCTCCAGATCCTTTGGGTCAAGGGGAGGAGTAACGTACTCGGGTTCACCGGAGTCCGCGGTTTCGGTAGCGGCTTCCTCGGTTTTGGATAATTCGCTTTCGGGGTCTGAGCTTTCGGAGGGTGTGTTTTTGTCAGAGTCGATTTCCGTGTCTATTTTACTTTGAGAGTTTTCGCCGCTTTGAGAGCTATACGATGAATCGCCTCCTGTGCAGGCTGTAAGAAGCAGGGCGGATAATATTGCCGTCAATGCCAGTTTTCTCTTCATAAAATCATCTCCTTATTGAAAAATAATCCCCGAATTACACGGGAATCAAATTTATTCCTGAAATGTGCCGTCCGATAATCGGATTTATGATGGGGGACGTTGTGACTGCAATGTGAGATCAATGCGTAGAAAATTTCGGAAATGCAGTGATATAATATGTTATGACGCTTCGTATATGTCGGGAAGTTTTTACTGAGATATTTCGGCGACGTTTTGCTTTTTTGCGATGATAATGCGGTTATGCTTCCTGCATTATTTTTGGCTTATTGCGATGATAGTTCGGCGGCGATTTTGGGGACGTTCCTGATATTTTACGGCGATGCTGCGAGTTTGATTGCGGGGACGTTTTTTGATTATCGGTGTTGATATTGCGTGAGCGTTTGTGAGAATGATTTTGAATTTTATCTGACGGTATTTCTGTATCGTTTGCGGAAACGTTGCGGGATTTTTGCGAGAATATTCGGAGATTGCCTGCGGGGTCGGTGTTTCCGTTCTTTATCGGAGCGGCACTTCAAGAAAAGAAAGTGGCATTGCGAAAAAATTTGCGGAGCATAAAGCGGGATTTTACGCGGAATAAAGCTGCGAAGCTGCTAAAAAATTCCGGAAATAAAAGCGGAAATATGCGGAGAAAATATTAAAGCGCTGCAATGCCGGCTGACTTGTGGGGGAAAGACAGTTCAAAATAACTGCCGCGGGTAAAGCGGGAAAAACATCCGACAAAAGTCAATATATTTTTCCTTTTTTATCCCTTCATAATATAAGACAATTCAGAACCTAAAAAGGTTGCACTTTTTTTGAAAATTTTTTCAAAGAAGCACGATGTCGGTAAGATTGCATACTGTATCGCAGGAGAAGCCCGAGCAGGACAAATTCACCTTATCGACGGTTACCCGCGCTTTGGCTGAAAATGAATAATCCGCGGGGATACCCGAAAGGTCGAGGTCGGTGCGGTGAACATTACCGAGGGATATGCTGCCCGAATACTCGTTGACGCGCGCAAAGCCCTCAGACATGGCGACATACAGCGGGTTTATCAGCCCGACTCCCTCATACCTGAAATTGACGACGGGCAGCAAGTCGTTGCCGGGGCACGGAACAAAGAAAATATCACCCTCGTCAATGCCGTATTCGTCTTCCGGAGCTATCGCGATATAGCCTGTCATGGTAACGCTGCCCTCCAGTTCCGCACGGCAGCTATCCACGCCGCCGTAGTAGAAAGCGGTGTTCGCGTCGGTCAGCGTAAGTCCGCATATCGTGTCGCCGATATTGTAACGCTTGTATTCGCTTGGAGCGTTCTGCGGAATTCCCTCAAAGGTAAGCTCGTCCTCGTTGAATATATCAGCGTTGTCACGGCTGTTAAGGCATATTCCCGTTGGCTCGGCAAGATAGGTAAAGCCCTCGCCGACCGCGGAAATCAACTGATAAACGTCGGGGCGCTCGTCGGTATTTTCAGCATATACGTCGGTAAGCTCTTCCTCAGGTACATTTATGCCGTCAAGACCTACGGCGGAAACTCCGTAGAGCTCAGGTTCGGCGGTATCAGTGCTGTCAGATGTGTCCGCGGGGGATTCCGAGGTCTGCTCTTTGGTTTCAGCTGTTTCCGAGCCGTCAGATACGGTTATTCCCGATGAGCTTATACTGTTGGGGTCGTCGGAGCTGCCGATTTCGGGATCGTTGTTTTTGTCAGAGCAGGCGGTGAACATTGCCGCGGAAATAATAAGGGCGATAATTATTCGTGCTTTTTTCATGACGATCCTCCTGTACTTTTATGTGTTATACTTATTCCCATTAGAAAGTGTACAAAAAATCGAGCTAAAACTCTGATATATGGTTTTTGCGAAGATTTTTTGTATACACTTTCAATGAGGAATTAGTATTATCATTTCGGGGAATTATCCTCCCCGCAACTGCATGATATCACATCATAATTAGTTTGTCAACGGGTTTTGCAAAACTGTAATCAACTTGTAATCAACTCGCTTTTATCTGTAATCGTTTTGTAATTTTTTGGGGGATTCTGCAACCGTTTTGTAATCAATTTTACCGTTTTGTAATATATGGCGGACACTTGGAGTTATGGAAAATGCTGAAAAGGTACTTGAAATTAACCGAAAAATATGATATAATATAATATCTATATATACAACCTGTATGAAAAGCCTGTTTGTCGAAAAAAATCGGCGAGTGAAATTTGCCGTCAGACAAGCGCTGAGCGGCTATGAGAACAAGTTTTCGGAAAGTGCCGGGGCTTTGCGCGGCAATAGTATGACCGGTTTCGGAATTTCCGCGCATGACAATGCGGCAAGCTTGCGGTAAAGCGGAACAGAGTATGATAGGCGGAAATTTTGAAATTTATTTAATAATTCGTCCGTTTCAACCTTTATATTACAGGCTGAATATCTATATTATTTTACCGTGAGCGGAATAAAAACCGTCGGATCATTATAAATTAGAAATATGGGCAGCTTGTCCGCAGTGGGGGCAACCCCCGAGAGACGGCTGTGATCAATACGAGGTGTTTTATGAAAGCAGATCTTCATTGCCATACCACCATATCCGACGGCTCTTTGGGTATATCGGATATAATAAGACAAGCCGACAGGGACGACGTGCGGTATCTCGCCATCACAGACCATGATTCGCTGGCTTCACTTTCGCGTTCGGCGGTGCTGGGAAAGCGCTATAACGTTACAGTTATTCCCGCTGTCGAGTTTTCCGCGTTTGACGGCAAAAGCGGGCGAAAGGTACATATATTGTGCTATCTTCCGCAGAAGCCCGACAGGCTGGAGGGGCTGTGCCTGCGCACCTCCGAGGGGCGCATGAAGCTCGGGAAAAGCATGGCGATGAAGGTGCTGGAGAAATTTCCCATAACGCTGGAGAGCATTCTGCGGTATTCCGCGGGCAGCAAGGCCATCTACAAATGCCACATTATGCACGCGCTGATGGATTACGGATACACCACGGAGCTTTACGGCAGCGTCTACGACGAGATATTCGACGCAAAAGAAGGCATATGCGCGGAGCAGGTAAAGGCGGAGGCGGATTTTTATCCCGACGTGCGCTTTGTCACAACGCTGATAAAGGCGGCGGGCGGAATTTCCGTGATGTCCCACCCGAAGGTCTATGACAGTATCGGACTGCTGGAGGAAATGGCAGCGGCGGGGGAGATAGACGGAGTTGAGGTGTGGCACAGCAGCGCGGACGAGAACTATCGCGGACAGCTTGAGCAGCTCGCCGCACGATACGATCTTATCACCACCGGCGGCTCGGATTTCCATGGGTTCTACAACCACTATGCCATTCAGATAGGTTCAAACGTCACTCCGAAGGAATCACTGGACAGAATGCTTAAGTTCAATAAATAGGAGCGGATCATGAAAAAGCCCGATGTATATCTATACGGCGTTATTGTTGCCACCACGAGCTTTATGCTCAAGGAATTTCTTGTTCCCGACGAATATTCCGAACTGGAGGGAAGATTTCGTCTGCCCGGGGGCGAAACGGGCACCTGCGCTTCGGTGCTGTCCTCGCTTGGTGTAAGCAGCGCGATAGACGGCAATCATATCGGTTACGAAACAGCGCCGCTGATACGGAAGTATTACGCCGACAAGTCGGTCAGCCTTGACTGCCTTTATTTTGATGACAGCTACGAGGGTCTTGAGGACTATGTTATAATATCCGGCAGCGACCGAACTCCCATGGGGACATTCGGGCATTTTTACGCGGAGGGAAGACGCTGGAACAAGCCCGACGAGGAAATGATAAAGTGCTGTGCGGCTGCTGCGATAGACCCGTTTTTTCCCGAGGACTCGCGGCTGGCGGCGGAATATTGTGTAAAGCACGGCAAGCCCTACGTTACCATAGACTGCCGCCACGACAGCTATATACACCGTCACGCGGCGGTGTCGGTAATTTCGGGGGAGTGCTTTGCGAACAGTTATACGGGGCAGAGCCGTGAGAATATTATACCTCTTTTTATGGAAAACGGCGGGCTGACTATAATCACAAACGGTTCAAGACCGCTGCTTTACGGCAGGAACGGCGTTGTAAAGCAGTTTGAGCCGTATAAGGTAAAGGTCGCGAGCACTCTCGGCGCGGGGGATTCGTTTAAGGCGGGAGCGGTTTACGGGCTGCTGAAGGGTATGTCGGACGAGCAGCTTGTCAGCTTCGCGAGCGCCTGCGCCGCCGCGGCAATATCGGAGTTTCCGCTTCCTCTTAATCTGCCTACTCTTGAAAAAATTGAAAAGATACGCGGCGGGGCGGAGCGCTGAAAGTGATGAAAACACAGTGATTTTCATAATACGATTCATACCCGATTTGCCGAAAATGTTATATAAGAACTTGACAATATAGCCGCTTAACACCCGTTCTGCGGCAAATTTTTCCGCTGACTGCGTCAAAAATTCTTGGTATGCCGACTGCGTCGAAACGATGCATACGGTAAGACTGCGAATTTTTCCTTGTCATCGGAAAATTTACTTCCCAATTCGGATATTTGGGGCTATGCGGTCAAATTTCAATGAAAAAATTACCTTATTGAGAAATATATTAATGAGAAAGCGGGATGATTTATATGAACACGGCTGAAATTTCCGGTATCATATCAGATAAGCTTTCGGAGATTGAAGACGCGGAAGAGGTCAGGATACTGCATTGCATTGAATCCGGCAGCCGAGCTTGGGGCTTCGCTTCTCCCGACAGCGATTATGACGTTCGTTTCATTTATGTGCGGAAACCGGAATTTTATCTTAAGCTTGAAAAGACCTCGGATGTTATAGAATGGCAGTTGGACGATGTTCTTGATATAAACGGCTGGGACATTCAAAAGGCTATGAGGCTGCTGTTCAAATCTAATATGACACTTTTTGAGTGGAACATTTCTCCGATAGTATATAAAACGACCCGCGAATGGCTGTCTGTAAGTGAAGTTATGGATAAGTATTTTATTGTTGAAATGGGTCTGCATCATTACTTAAATATGGCTGCAGGAAACTACAGGGAGTATCTTACCGCTAATGAGGTAAAGCTTAAAAAGTATTTTTACGCGCTGCGCCCGATACTTGCCTGCAAATGGATCATTGATAATGGAACACCGCCGCCTATCCTGTTTTCCGAGCTTGTGAACAGTGAGCTTGACGAGGATATGCGTCCTGTTGTAAACGGTCTTATTGAACTGAAAGTGCGTACGCCCGAGATTGGCACAGGTCAGCGGATAGACGCGCTTAACTGCTATATAGAGAAAAGTATCGAAGAAATACAAGCGAGCATTGAAAATTGTGAACCCAAAAGAAATCACTGGGAAGAGCTTAACAGTCTGTTTTGCCGTATGGTCGGTATATAATAGGCTATGACTTATCAGCTTTTATTGTGAGATTCGGATATAAGCGTGTATATTCTGAACGGTAAAAACTTTATTCCTGTATTTTGGGAAGCGCATTATCGGCGGAAATCACTCTATGGCTGTTTTGGCTCTCAAACAGTCGTTTGAGATTTCTTAACCGCGGTTTTGAAATAAATTACCATCGGGCATAAAGGTCTTTGTGCCGAAAAGACAGAAAACCTAAAAAAATTTTAAATATCGACAAATCCCGCGAAACGGCTGTACAAGCCGCTTAATATAATTTTATCCCCTCAGTTGTGCTCCCTGAATAAAATTTTTTTTAAAAACCGCTTGACAAATACAAATGAACGTGCTATAATATATTAGTCATTGAAAATGAAGTGAGCAAATGCTGGTGTAGCTCAGTTGGTAGAGCAGCTGATTTGTAATCAGCAGGTCGGGGGTTCGAGTCCGTCCACCAGCTCCATTTTCCGATTATATCTGGGCGTGTTCCCGAGTGGCCAAAGGGGGCAGACTGTAAATCTGTTGCGTTTCGCTTCGGTGGTCCGAATCCACCCGCGCCCACCAGTTTGAGTGTTCGAAATTGGTTTCGAACACTTTTTCTTTTACCAGAACCGTTAAGGATACTTGTACCGGAAAACGACAATTTTTACAGAAGATCGTTGTTTTTGTGAATTCCTTTCTTTTCTTTGCCCGAAACTTTTGACAAGTTTCGTATATTTTTTGATGCGAAGAATTGACGACAAAAAAGAATATCAGTATAATTTATTTACACCAATTCACACAACTTTTGTTGTGTTTAATATAGATATCAAATTGAAGAGGAGATGATATGTATGAAAAAAGCGATGTTATTTAACAACTCATACAATAGGAGGCTTCTCATTTTGTAAGCCTCCAAAACAGGAGGAATTACATGATATTAAATACACTTGACAAAGTTAGTTTTCGGCTTAATGAATACCACGATTTCTCGTGGTTAAAAAAGTATGGAACGGCATTTACTGTGTTTGATGAAACCGGTTCGGGCTGTATCGGAATCGGTATGCGGAATAACGATAAAAAGGTGTTTTGTAAAATAGCAGGCGTTAATCCTGTTTTTGCAGAAGTACCTCCGCAAGAATCTATTGAAGCATTGAAAAAAGCAGTTGGAGTATATCAAGATTTGCATCACTCGAATTTAACAAAATTGATAGAACACTACCCATATAATCAATTTTATGTTGCGGTATTCGAATGGGAAAACGGTGATTGCCTGTTTGACCACTGGAATTTTGAAAAATATTATTCCAAAAATTCTACAATTAAAAGTCCAAAGGAAAAATTCTATGAGTTACCGATTAAAGAGAGACTGCAAACAGCCGATGTTCTTTTTTCTTTTTTGAAATTAGCAGCGGAGAAAGGTTATACGGCAGTTGATTTTTATGATGGCAGCATTATATATGATTTTGAAACAGGCATAACAGTTATTTGCGATGTTGATCTTTTCATGAAGCGCCCTGTTGTGAATACAATGGGCGAAAAATGGTGGGGCACAAAACGGATAAAGGCTCCTGAAGAATACATTTTAGGGGCAGAAATTGATGAACAAACCAATGTTTTTACGCTTGGCGCGATTTTATTTGATTTTTTTGGCTCATTTTCCAATGAAGATATTGAAAAGAGATATCGGGAGAACCGATTTGTACCTTGCAGTATTGAATGTTGGCAACTGGATGAAGTCAAATATAGGGTTTTGATGAAAGCAGTGAACCCTGATAGAAGCAAACGCTATCAAACTATATCTCAGTTTTGGGATTCGTGGAAAGCAAATTGATTTTCAAAAACAATTGCAGATTTTTAAGAGTTTAAGTTCTGTCACTCCAACTACCGCGCAGGCGCGGTTTCAGACTGTATATAAAGGTTGACATAGGGCTAATTATTAAAAAAAATTTCAAAATTTCCGCTAATCATACTCCGCTTCACTTCGTTCCGCTCCGCATGCTTAGCGGAAACCGCGCGCGTTTGCGAACGCAAACGCACGACTTTTTGAAATTTCATGCGCCGACATTGCGCGGCAAATAGGCTTTTTCTACAATATGAGCAATTATTTGGCATTTTTCGCGGCTGATTTTTTTATGTACGCAGGCAATAATATTTCTGTAAGAGAATGATAAGTTTATCTCATATACAAGACGTACAAGAATCACCTTTCAGAGATGGCTTATATGCCACGCAATGTCGGCACATGAAATTTCAAAAAGTACACATTTGCCGAATGGCAAATGTGTACGGTTTCCGCAGTCGCGCAGAGCGAAACGAAGTGAAGCGGAGCGTGAGTGCGGAAATTTTGAAATTTTTTTAAATAATTAGCCTTAGGTCAACCTTTATATACAGACTGAATCCCCGATTTTATTTCGGAGATTACAGACTGTAGAAAAAGCCTATTTGCCGCGCAATATCGGCGCATGAAACTTCAAAAGTCGCACGTTTGCGAACGCAAACGTGCGCGGTTTCCGCTAAGCATGCGGAGCGGAACGAAATGAAGCGGGGTATGCTTAGCGGAAATTTTGAAATTTTTTTAAATAATTAGCCTTAGATTAACCTTTATATACAGACTGAATCCCCGATTTTATTTCGGGGATTACAGACTGTAGAAAAAGCCTATTTGCCGCGCAATATCGGCGCATTAAATTTCAAAAAGTCGTGCGTTTGCGAACGCAAACGCGCGCGGTTTCCGTTAGGCATGCGGAGTGAAGCGCAGCGTAACGGAGTATGACTAACGGAAATTTTGAAATTTTTTTAAGGCAACACCGCACAAAGCTTGTGCGCAGATTGCGCCGTCAGATTTTTCGTCAGATTGTACAAACTCGGCGCCCGCCAAGGAGAACTTGCGCAAGATGACGGAAAATATGCAAGCAAGATGCGTGTAAAGCGCAAGGCGTGAGCTTTGTACAGTGTTGCTGTAAGTAAATAATATCAGAAAAAATCCGCTCGGTTTATCAGTTATTTATTATAACTGTCATATTTTTAACTCTTTTTGGCTACGCCTTATCTCCCCAGCGGGTACGGAAAAATTTATCCCTGTATTCCTTTGGGGTTATTTTCGTGTATTTTTTGAAGACATGAATAAAATGGCTCTCCGAACTGAAGCAGAGATAGTCGGAAATCTCCAGACAGGAGTATTCGGAGTACTTAAGCAGACTTTCCGCCGCTTCAATCCGCTTCTGTGTGATATATTGAACTATTGTAACGCCCACCTCGCTGTGGAAGAGCTTTGAGATATAGGGAGCGCTCAGACCGCACTTGTCCGCAATATCCTTAAGCATAATTTTGCTATGCAGATTGTTGTAAATATAGTCAAGGCTTATTATCACAGGTCTTGAGAAAAGCGCCTTTTTGGTTATGTTTTTCATACGGTTGGCATAATCGCGCACAAATTCCAGATGTATGGCGTTGATCTCCTCGGCTGTTTTGCACATGTCAATGCGCTGTATATTAACGTCGCTGAGGTTATATGCCGCTTCCATCTCCATGCCGCCTTCAATGCAGTATCGCGTGATAAAAGCTATTGTTATAATAAGATGGTACTTTAAATTACGAAGCTTGTCCTCGCTCAGTTTGCCGAAGCCCTCTGTTCCGACGGGCTTATACAGGCGCATTGCCTCGTTTAGATTGCCCATTTTGATAGCCTGATAAAATTCCATCTCCCTCTCGTAGGGAAGATGGGTCATCATGTATTCGCGGTTGAAAAATTCCGCGTGGGATAACGCTTGATTTATATCCATAATTCCGGTACGCTCCCGCGTGGGATCGCTCCTTTCCGTAATGTTGCTTCCCCCTTCGTCGGACGGGGAGATTAATTTGATGTCCTCCGCTCGGCAATTTATAGCGCTGCCGCAGGCGGAATTTGAGGGTTTATGTCATTGACCTGAAATGCCTTTTAATGATTGTAACATATTTCAACACAAAAAGCAATAAAATTTTGATATAATAGATAATTTTTTTACACTTCAAAAGACAAAATTCGTTTATTATTAGTTTATAAGGCAACCACAAAATTTAAGAAAGGACGGTTATTTTATATGAACGCTATTAAAAAGACTATCGCGGCGGGTCTTGCGCTTGTGTGTGCGGTGGCGGTAACGGCGTGCGAGGATACGGCTCCCGTAAGCAGCGGCGGAGTAAGCAGCGCTCCTGTCACCACAGCACCGAATACCACTCCGGCTACCATGAAAGAGGAGGACGCGTCAAAGGTCGCGGAGATCGACATAGGCGCGGAAAAGCTGGAGAATCCCACGGTAAAATTCTTGTCCTCATGGGATCTTAACCCTGCGGAGGGACAGCCGCTTTCTGTGGCTCTGGAGATGTTCCAGACCCAGTACGGCGGAAAGATCGAGTACGTACAGACACCTTGGGACGATCGTTTTTCAAGACTTGCGACCCTTATCGCGGCGGACGAATCACCTGATATGTTCAGCGCGGCTGACATGGATGTGTTCCCCAAGGGTGTAATCAATAAAATGTTTGAACCGATTGACAATTACGTTGATCTTGACTCCGAGCTGTGGGCGCCCATGAAGGCTGTTAACGAACAGTTTGCTTTTGGCGGCAAGCACTATGTGGGAGCGTTCAACACGGATTCACAGTGCGTAATGTTCTATAACAAGAAAACCATCGCTGATAACAGTCTCGATGATCCCGCGGAGCTTCTTGCTCAGGGAAACTGGAACTGGGATACTTTCTGGAATATGATGATCAAGTTCTGCGACAGGGATCAGGATAAATTTGCCGTTGACGGCTGGTGGTTTGAGGGCGCGTTCTCCCTCACAACCGGTTATCCATATATTGGCATGGCTGATGGAAAAATTGTTCATAATCTGGACAATCCGCTTATAGAGCGTGCTCAGGAATATATGTTGAATATGAAAGTAAATGACCTTCCCGTTCCGAAGTCGGAGCGCTCATGGCAGGTAACTCCCTCAGACATCGCAAACGGAAAGACACTTTTCTATCCCGTCGGCATATACGCTCTTTATCCTTATAATAATGTGATTCAGGACTTTGGTGATATGGAGGACGTTATGTTCGTTCCCATGCCCAAGTGTACACATGCCGACGAGCACTATCTCCCCGCTATTGTAGAGGGCTTCTCGATTATCAAGGGTGCGAAAAATCCCGAGGGCGTAGGCGCGTATCTTAACTGCGCGATGGCAAGCAGGGACAGCGAGGCGGCAAAGGAGATCGGAAAGCGTCAGGCGTTTGAGGAGTATAACTGGACTCAAGAGCAGTACGATATGTACGAGCTTGTCCGTGATATGACCAATGAGCACCCTGTTTTTGAGTTCTATAACGCAGTAACCGAGTCTGTTGCGGAGATGATAAACAATCCTATGAAGGAAGGCTATAACAGCGGCGCAAGCTGGACACAGACTAAGGAAACCATTCGAGGCGCGGTGCAGTCATATCTTGACGACGCCAACGCGATTTTGGCGGCACAATAATTAGGATAACAATCAATATTGTTATAAAACTTTTGTAACCCTCCCAAAAGAAGTCCTCCCCTATGGGGAGGACTCGGTCTGTAGAAAAAGCCTATTGACAACACAATGTCGGCGCATTAAATTTCAAAAAGTACACATTTGCCGAAAGGCAAATGTGTACGGTTTCCGCAGTCGCGCAGAGCGAAACGAAGTGAAGCGTGAGTGCGGAAATTTTGAAATTTTTTTAAATAATTAGCCTTAGGTCAACCTTTATATACAGTCTGAGTCCTCCTCTATGGGGAGGACTCCAGCCTGTAGAAAAAGCCTATTGACAACACAATGTCGGCGCATGAAATTTCAAAAAGTGTCGGAATTTGCTAAGCAAATTCCGACCGGTTTCCGCAATCGCGCGGAGTGAGCGCAGCGAACGGCGCGTTAGTGCAGCGAACGGCGCGTGAGTGCGGAAATTTTGAAATTTTTTTAAATAATCCGCTCTTGGTCAACCTTTATATACATGCTAAATCCTCCCTGTAAGGGAGGATTTAAGATTATAATTTTCCGCTATTCATCAAAGGCGGTAAAGGCTATCCATTGGTATTCTGCCGTAAGGGGAAGGTTGCTGTCGTCAAAGGCGTTAAGCCAACTGTCAACTCCTGTGCCGTTCCATGCGTTCATCATGATTTTGCTTTCCGTTGAGGGAATATTTTCCTCTGCGGAATAGACTTCCTCACCGTCCACAAGCCATACTATCTTGTCCTTATGCCACTCAAAAGCATAGGTGTGGAAATCTTCCGCGGCGTCAAAGCCCAAATCGTGAAGATACTCATGATTTCCCTTGCCGTCGGTAAAATAGTTGAACTGCACCTTTGTGGTGTCCTTGCCCAAAATCTCCACATCTATCTCGTCCCATGGGTTGTTGTCGCTGGGACCGGTATAGGTAAAGAAAGAGGAGACCACGCCGTCGTTCTTTATCGCTTTCATGGATACCTCGTACTTTCCGTAGCCGTAAAATCCCTTTGAACGGTATTCGCCGCCGGAGTAGGGAGTGTACACGGGAGCGCTGTCAACATCAATTATAAGCTGCATTTTTCCGTCGTTAAAGGTAACGTTCCTCTTTCGCCAGGTGCAGTTGAACATACTTCCGTTGCTCCAGCCGTCGGAGCACTCAAAAAGCTCCGAAGACCCGTTTGTAAAGTCTGCGTACATATCGTACTCCCCGTGGTTGTCATCCGGCGCTTCGGCAGTGGGAACCGATGGGTCTGACGAAATAAGCGGGGCTTCCGATGTAACGTTTATTTCCGAACTGTTCTGTGTGCTTGCGCAGGCGGTAAGAAAAATTGCGGACATAAGAATCGGCAATGCAATGTTTCGGTATCTCATAAATCATAAACCTCCTGAAAAGTTGTGATATCGGCGTCCGCTCCGTATGGACGTCCTCTACTATAATTATACACGAAAAATGACAAACAATTGTAAATTTTTTAATTTTTCCGTAATTTTTTTGTGGTTTTGTGTGCATTGCGGCAAATTTCGCAATAACACATTCAGAAAGCCAATTTTCGTATGTTTTATGATGCGTAATGTTAATTTACCTGATTTTGATATTGGCGGCAAAATCTGAATCGAACTGATTTATTGTGTATTCATATATTATTTGAAAAATATATGAATAATTCCCCTACACAATTATCTTTTACAATCGTTTTACCGGTGTCATGTCCGTATTTTTGGAGCATGAGCTTTTCGGCAGAAATATATAAAAAGTAATTTTTTATACAATATTTTACCCGATTGACTTGACTTTTTCACCACAATATAGTATAATGTAAAAAACAGTGAATCACGGATAACGCTTTGTACGATGTTAGGGTAATGTTCTGTCCGCGGTTTGGAAATTCAGCGCAAGACACCTTACCAAGATGCCCTGCGTTTTTTATACTTATATGACGAAATGTCAGAAAATAATCTTTTTAAGAAAGGATAATGTCTTATGAAAAAGAGCATTAAAAAAATGGTTGGCTTCCGAGTGGCGGCGGCGCTTATTTCGGTTTTGATTTTCAGCTTCATGACAACATTTAATATTATTCGTATTGATGTTATTCATGATGACACGATTAAGGTTACGGAGCTTCTCAACAAGGTTCGTCAGGCGGAGACCGCCCATTACAAATGGTCGTCAAACCTAAGCAATGCGCTGTATGAGGGGGCTGAGTTCACTGGCAGCACCGACCCCACGACTTGTGTTCTCGGACAATGGATATATGGCGATGCGGGTACAGAGGACAGCGCCATGCTTGAACTGCGCGCGGAGCTTGAGCCGCTGCATAAGGAGCTTCACAACTCGGCAAACTATGTGCTGGAGCTGATGAAAACATCTCCTGACGAGGCGCAGGATTATTACCGCGAAACGATTCAGACCAACCTTGTTACGCTGGTTGGAATAATGGACGAGGTCATACTGCGCGGTGAGCAGCTCAGCGACGGGCGCACGGAGCTGATGGAGGACACGATATCTTTGATGCACATCACATCCGCTGTCTGCCTTATTCTGGCGCTGGTTTGTCTGGCGAGTCTTGTTCAGTATGTAATCAGCCGCGTTGTAAAGCCGATCATAAAGGTCACCGACAGTACCAAGGTGCTTCAGAAAGGAAAACTGGAGCTTGACATATCGTACAAGTCAGATGACGAAATAGGCGATCTTGTCAACACGCTGAAGCAGTCGCTTAATCAGATAAACGGTTATGTGTCCGATATAAACAATATTATGGGAGAGTTCTCTGTCGGCAATTTCAATGTGGATACGTTCGCGGACTATATAGGCGATTTCAGTTCGATACAGACCTCTATTGAAAGCTTTACCGACACAATGTCCGCTACCCTTGGCGAGATAAAAAGCGCGGAGCGGCGTATATTTGCGGATGCCGAGCAGCTCTCCAACAGCTCTCAGTCGGTCGCTCAGGGGGCTATGGAGCAGGCAAGCTCCATTCAGCAGCTTAACGCTACGCTGGATACGCTGTTCAACGGAGCGAAGAAAAACGTTGAAACGGCGCAAGGCGCTATGGAACAGGCACGTCTTACGGGAGAGAAGGTCACCGAGGGCGGTGAACAGATGAAACTGATGATGACCGCTATGGCGGACGTCAACAACTCGTCGCAGCAGATCGGGCAGATTATCTCCACTATTGAAAATATCGCGTTCCAGACGAATATTCTGGCGCTCAACGCGGCTATCGAGGCTGCGAGAGCGGGCGACGCGGGCAAGGGCTTTGCAGTCGTAGCGGACGAGGTGCGCAGTCTGGCTATCCAGTCCGACGAGGCTTCCAAGGCAACCAAGGAGCTTATCGATAACTGCGTAAAGGCAGCGAACAGGGGAATTGAGATAGTAAGCGAGGTATCCGAAACGCTTCGGAACACAATGGACCTTGTAACACGCTCCAACGGCGATATAAGCATTGTAACCGACGCGGTGCGCGACGAGGCGGACGGTATCATGCAGGTCACCGACGGTATCGGACAGATATCTCTGGTTACCCAGACCAACACCGCGGGCAGCGAGGAAGCCGCAGCGGTAAGCGCGGAGCTTTTCGGTCAGGCTCGTATCCTTCAGGAGCAGATAAGCAAATTTACTTTAAAATCGTAATTCGTTTTATATTTATTTTCACGGGAGCCGTTTTTGCGGCTCCCGTCAGTCTGTAGAAAAAGCCTATTTGCCACGCAATGTCGACGCAAATGAGCTTTTCGGTAAACAGGCAAAATGGTTTGGTCGGCTCACATTTTAAGTGTATGGTTTTCTAAAAAATTTCTCCAAAACTATTGACAAACTTAAAAAGAGGTGTTATAATCTTATCAAGATATCAAAATGATATCACAAAGATTGCTAAGAGGAGGTAATTTTATGAAGGACAACAAAAGCGCCGATCGTTATGAAGAACGTGATTTGAGGGCTGTTAACGGCTGGGCGGTTCTTTTCGGAGGTATAATATTATATCTCGGAGCGCTTGCTCTGACCATTGCGGCGGCAGTAAGGCTTGATGCGGAAGAGAACGCGGCTAATTTTGCAATGCTTATTGTGGGTATAATATGGCTTGCAATAGGGTGGTTTCCTTTTATAGGGCTGCGCGTGATAAAACCCAACGAGGCTTTGGTGCTTACGCTGTTCGGCAAATATATCGGAACGCTTAAGAGAGAGGGCTTTTACTTTATAAATCCCTTTTGCTCCGCGGCTGTGCCTCAGAGCAGCAATGCTGTTGTCACGCTGGTCACCGCTCCCAACGGAAGTACGGCGGCTGTGAACCGTACGAGGACCAAGGTGTCCCTTAAAATGCTTACCCATGATAACAAAAAGCAGAAGATCAACGACCAGATGGGCAACCCCATAGAGGTCGGGATAGTGGTAGTGTGGCGGGTAGTGAATACCGCAAAGGCTCTGTTCAACGTGGATAATTACGAAACCTTCCTGTCCATTCAGGCGGATTCCACCCTGCGCGACGTTGCGAGGTGCTACCCCTACGACAGCACGGATTCCGATGAAAAGACACTACGCGGTTCGGCGCAGGAGGTGTGCGCGCAGCTTCGCGAGGAGCTTCAGAAGCGGGTGGATAACGCTGGTCTGGAGATCATCGAGGCGCGTATAACTCACCTTGCGTATGCCCCCGAGATAGCCGCGGCGATGCTCCAGCGGCAGCAGGCTACCGCCATTATCGAAGCGCGCCAGAAGATAGTGGACGGCGCTGTGGGCATGGTGGAGATGGCTCTGCACAAGCTGAGCGAAAGTCAGGTCTGCGAGCTCGACGAGGAGCGCAAGGCGCAGATGGTGAGCAACCTGCTTGTGGTGCTCTGCGGCAACAAGGACGCTCAGCCGATAGTGAACAGCGGCTCAATATACTAAGGCGCGGGCGGACATTACATATCGGGCGCAGTCTTGGCGGCACACGCCGAGAGCAGACGGTGTCTAAGCCCGCATGGTAATTTTTGATAATCGGGAGTTTGACATGAATATTTCAAATGGTACTATTGCCGCGTTGGTCATAGGCGGGTTGTTGGCTGTAATTATTCCGATAGCGGCGATAATCGTGTATAAGAGGTGGCGCAGGGACGCGTGGCTACCCTCGGCACTTTTAGGTGCAGGAACCTTTCTGGTGTTCGCACTTATTCTGGAGCAGCTTCTTCACACAGTAATGCTGCCCGTTGTGAGCGGAAACAAGGTACTCTACTGTGTTTACGGCTGTCTGGCTGCCGGCGTGTTTGAGGAAACGGGACGTTTCGTTGCATACAAGGCATTTATGAAAAATCACCGCACGGCTCATAACGCGGTAATGATGGGTCTTGGGCACGGCGGCTTTGAGGCGATGGCGCTGTTGGGCGCGGGGCTTCTGTCCAATGCCTTTGTAGCGGTGAGCGTCAACGCAGTGGGCTTAGATGTGTTTGTTGAGCAGGCAACACTGGGCAACGCGGAGCTTGCCGAAGCAGTCAGACTCCAGATAGACGCGATAGCTCAGTCGGACTTCGGCATCGTCGCACTTGGGCTTTTTGAGCGGCTGATAGCCATGACGTTCCATGTTTGTATGTCGGTGATAGTGTATAAGTCAGCGGAAAAGGGCAGGCTTATGCTGCTTCCCGCGGCGATACTTCTCCATGCTCTGTTGGATTCGGTCGCGGTAATGTATCAGGTGGGAGTGATAACTTCTGTACTCGCGGTTCATATCCCTATGGTGGTAATGACGGCGGCTGTGGCTGTACCAACATATAAAATAATCAGGGCGGACAGAAGGGGAGAAAATCCACGATAAAAAAGAGGGTGAGCGATATGGCGGAAAAAGATGAAAAGAATTCCAAAAAACAGATACCCTTGCGGCTTTCCGCGTCGCTCTACTCGGAGCTTATGCAGTGGGCGGAGGAAGATTTCCGCTCGGTAAACGGGCAGATAGAGTATATGCTGACGGAATGCGTGAAAAAGCGGAAAAAGCGCGGAAAGGACGAGGAATGATACTGCTCGTATCGGTTCTGTTGTGCGGATATGCCGTTGGGATAGTTTGTGGGGTGATTTGTTGAACATACTTTTTCTTGTGTTTGATCTTCAAATTCCTTTAATAATGCTGGTTATAGTGGTGCTGATAAAACGCTTTCCGCCCCGTTTCGGCGGATTGATTGGTTATCATACCTCAATTGCGGAAAAGAACGAGCTGACTTGGAACACCGCACAATGGATGTATGTGAGGTATAGCTTTATTTTCATGATACCCGCAGCTATAATCGGAGCGGCAGGAGGAATCGCAGGCATTGTAAAAAACTTTGACGAGGACACCTGTGCCTTGATTTGCGTAGGTATCAACACTTTGCAGATGGTTCTGCTGACAGCTTCGATAATCCTTACTGAGGTCGGGCTGCACAAACGGTTTGACAGAAACGGCAACCCTAAATAAAAACGCTGTATAAAAAACTCCCCTGCCAATATGGCGGGGGAGCTTGCAGACGGTATATAAAGGTTGACCAAGGGCGAATTATTTAAAAAAAATTCAAAATTTCCGTTAGTCATACTCCGTTCCGCTTCGCTTCACTCCGCATGCCTAACGGAAACCGCGCGTTTGCGTTCGCAAACGCACGACTTTTTGAAATTTAATGCGCCGACATTGCGCGGCAAATGGGCTTTTTCTACAGACTGAAAACTACCCTGCCAATATGGCAGGGTAGCTTGTGCTCTATTACTTGAAGTAGCGGTTCAGCAGACCCTCAAAAGCCTTGCCGTGTCTTGCCTCGTCCTTAGCCATCTCGTGAACGGTGTCATGGATAGCGTCGAGGTTAAGCTGCTTTGCGAGCTTTGCAAGATCCAACTTGCCCTGTGTCGCGCCATGCTCGGCGGCAACTCTCTTTGTCAGATTTTCCTTGGTGGACGCGGAAACGACCTCACCCAGAAGCTCCGCGAATTTAGCCGCGTGCTCAGCCTCTTCCCACGCTGCCTTTTCGTAGTACAGACCTACCTCGGGGTAGCCCTCTCTGTGAGCAGCTCTCGCCATAGCAAGGTACATACCAACCTCGGTGCACTCGCCGGTAAAGTTAGCGCGCAGACCCTCAAGAATCTCCTCGGGAACGCCGTCCGCGATACCGATTCTGTGCTCATCGGCAAATACGAGCTTATCGGTGCTCTCCTCCGCTCTGAACTTGCTGCCGGGAACACCGCACTGGGGACATTTTTCGGGAGCGGAATCGCCGATGTGAACGTATCCGCATACAGGACATACATACTTCATAGTTTAACCTCCTAAATTCGATCTCATAACGCCTTTTTTACAATGGCATAGAATGATATTGTAATTGGGTATGAAATCAGTAATGATTATCGATTTCCGATGATTTAATTATACCATATGTCTTGGCATTTGTCAAGGGATATTTTTCCTTTTAAGGTGAAAAACCTCTGAATATATTATAATCACTGATTGCGCAAATATTAAAGATCATCGGCAAAAAAATTGTTAAAAATAAAACGATTTGCTTTATATATGTTGACAATAATATATATTTTATGTTATAATGAAAAAAATAATAATTTGTGCTATCAAGCTATGTTGACAAAATGCTGAAATGCAGTTAAGTCATGTTGACCTAAAGCTGAATTATTAAAAAGAATTTCCCGCACCGCTGCAAACAACGCTGCGCGTTGTTTGCGCTATCTCGCCGTAAAAGCTCCGCCCGCTTTGCGGGCTGCGCTTTCACGGCGGATTGCGGGAAATTCATGCGTGGGCGCACAGTGGATTTTGGCTTTCAGCGCCTTTGACTTCTTAATTGTTGTGTTGTTATAAGCTAAATTATTGTTTGTTTACAGTGCTTTTTCTAACTGCAAGACAGCATAAAAACTGCGTTTGCGGAACTCTTTTCGGCAAACAGCTTTACACATACTTTTGGAGGAAATTATGGATCTGCTCAATATAAATATAAAAAGCTCACTGAAATATCAGGTCATGTTCAGCTTTGGAGCGGTTATGCACATCAGCTTTCTGCTGCTGTTTTTTTATTCAAGAGTGTATCCGCTGGCTGTTATAAATATATTCAGCGTTATAATTTATTTTATCGGAGCATTAAGCAGTGAAAAGGGAAATTTTGAGAGGCACTGTTACGGGTGGATAATTACCTCGTATACGGAGATTACCGTCCACGCGGTGTGCTGCACGGTTTTTCTGGGCTGCGACGAGGGCTTTTTCATGTATTCCATGATGGCGCTGCCTGTGGCGACATACACGCTGTTTCTGTCCTGCCGTGAAAAATTCGGTTTTACTATTGTGATAATGGCTGTAACTACCGCTGTTACCATGTCCGGCAGCATATTTTTTGTAAATCGGTACGGTTCGGTGTTGGAAACTTTCATGGGAAGGGATATTCCGCAGCGCTCAACCGAAATTATGCGCTCGGTAAATATTTTTTTCAATACGGGGCTTATTTTCTTTTTTTCAATGCTGTTCGTCATGGAAATACATACTCTTTTCCGCAAGCTGAACGATACCAACGACAGACTTGCCTTTACCGCCACACATGACGCACTTACGGGATTGTACAACCGCCACAGTCTGAGAAAATTCTTTGACGAGCTGGAGAACGGAAACGAGCTTTTCTGCATAGTTATGGGGGATATCGACGATTTCAAGAAGATCAACGACACATACGGTCATGATTGCGGGGATATTGTTCTTAAAACCGTAGCTGATATCGTAATGAAAAATATGGGGGAGAAAGATATCGCCTGCCGATGGGGCGGCGAGGAGTTCCTTATTATAATGCGCGGCTCAAGAGAGGAGTGCTTCGACCGGATAAGTCTTGTAAAGGCACAGATAAACGCTTTGGATATAGTTCACGGGAACTCACGCGTACACGTTACAATGACCTTCGGATTTGCCGACAGCGATGAAAAATCGCAAACCGAACATTCAACACACGAGAGTATAGACGCCATGATCTCCACGGTAGACAAAAGGCTGTATAAGGGCAAGACCAGCGGGAAGAATGTAATAGTGGTGTAAGAGGTATCGGATTTTTTGCGGCGCCGCACGTTATCGTGCGGCGCGGTACGTTTGGGGGATAGAAAATGTTACAATATTGTAAGGTAAATGTAAGGCAAATGAATGGCGAAGATTTTCATTTTCTGCTATAATATAAGCGTGAGGAAGGAAGCGGGGCACAGGACCGGAAACCTCCCGTAATAAACAACAGCTTTAATTCGTCAATACATCAACAGCATTGATTTTCCCGCTTCCGCCCTCATTACATTCAAAAGGAGTTTGTAATTATGCCTATATTGGAAGTGTCAAATCTGAAAAAAACATACATTACCCGTTTTGGCGGACATAACGTTGAGGCGCTGAAAAACGTTACATTCAACGCGGAGGCAGGAGAGTATATCGCGGTAATGGGCGAGAGCGGTTCGGGAAAGACCACGCTGCTTAATATGCTGGCGGCTCTCGACCGCCCCACGGGCGGCAGCGTGATACTTGACGGTCAGGAGCTGTCCAAGGTCAAGGAATCCGCAATGGCGCTGTTTCGCCGCGATAATCTGGGCTTTGTGTTTCAGGATTTTAATTTGCTGGATACCTTTTCCGCAAAGGACAACATTCTTCTGCCTCTTGTGCTTGCGGGGAAAAAGCATTCCGAAATGAACACGCGGCTGAACGAGGTGGCGCGGCAGCTTGGGTTATCCGCGCTGCTGTCGAAATTTCCTTACGAGCTGTCGGGCGGGCAAAAGCAGCGCGTAGCCGCCGCCCGCGCTATAATCACAAATCCGAAGCTGCTGCTTGCCGACGAGCCTACGGGCGCGCTTGATTCAAAAAGCTCCGATGAGCTGCTGGAGCTTTTCACGCAGATAAACCGAAACGGGCAGACCATTATTATGGTCACCCATTCCGCAAAGGCGGCGAGCCATGCGGGGCGCGTGCTGTTCATAAAGGACGGCATGGTGTTCCATCAGCTTTACAGAGGGCTTTGCTCCAACGATGATCTGTACAGAAAAATAACAGACACGCTGACGCTTATCGCTTCAGATAGGGCGCAAACCTCTGTCCGCGGAGGTGAACTGTAATGACAGGGCTTTATTTACGGCTTGCCGCAAGCGGCATACGCAAGAACGGGCGCACATATATCCCCTATATCCTTACCTGCTCGGGAATGATAATGATGTTCTACATCGTAGGCTTTCTGACATACGGTGATTTTCTGAATAATGTGCGCGGCGGAAATCTTATGAGCGAAATGCTGGGCTTCGGCGTGGTAGTTATGGTTGTTTTCTCGGCAATATTCCTGTTTTATACCAACTCGTTTCTTATCAAGCGCCGAAAAAAGGAACTGGGACTTTACAATATTCTCGGCATGGGCAAGCTGAATATAGCGCGGATAATGATATGGGAAACGCTGATAATTTTCGCGGTGTCTATGACCGCCGGCATAGGTGTGGGAATATTGTTCTCAAAGCTGGCAATGCTGGGAGCGGCAAAGATGCTGGGGGAGCAGGCGGCGGTCGGATTTGAGGTCAACCCTTTCGTTATGGTGCTTGCGCTGATATTCTACGGAATAATTTTCTTCCTGATACTTCTCAATTCGCTGCGTCAGGTGTTCAGGGCAAGACCCATCGAGCTTCTTCACAGCGAGAGCGCGGGCGAGCGCCCGCCGAAAGCAAGGGTTATCCCCGCGCTGCTGGGACTTGTTCTGTTGGGTACGGCATATTATATGGCGATCACCATAAAAGAGCCGATCATGGCTGTTTTCGCGTTTTTTCTGGCGGTTCTTATGGTCATCGTGGGAACATACCTTTTATTTATAGCTGGCTCGGTGGCGTACTGCAAGCTGCTGCAAAAAAACAAAAATTACTACTACAAAACAAACCACTTCATTTCGGTATCTCAGATGGCTTACCGCATGAAGCGCAACGGCGCGGGTCTGGCTTCCATCTGCATATTGTCCACAATGGTGCTGGTAACGCTCTCCTCCACGATATGTCTTTACGCGGGCGAGGAGAGAATGCTTCAGCAGCGCTATCCGCGCGATATAATTCTGTCGCCTCATACGGTCGAAGCTGAGGCCATACCGCCGTTCATAGATTATGTTCACAAAAAAGTAAGCGGGTATGGCGAGCAGATACAAAACGAGCTGTATTATCCCTATCTGAACATCACGGGCAAATTTGTTGACGGCGAAGTGTTGATGTCGCCGCGATACGACGCTAACCTCATTGATGATGTTAGAAGCATTTATATCATACCCGCGGACGAATATTCCCGCATTACAGGCGATGATCCTGGGCTTTCCGAAGGCGAAGCTGCAATTTACTGCAAATTGCAGCCATACAATTACGACTCCATTAAGCTGGACGAATTCGGCACATTCAATATAAAAAAGCGGCTTGAAAACTTTGAGCTTATCGGGAATGACGTTGCAAACGTAATGCCCTCCGTTTATCTTCTGGTAAGGGATACGGGCATAATGGGTGATATCTATGACTACCAGCTTGATGTGTATGACTGTCCCTCGAGTGTGACATATTACTACGGTTTTGATCTGGACTGTGACAGGGATAAAAAGCTGGAGATATACGACGATATAAGGCACGGAATCTGGGATGAGGCAGGACCGTTTTCGGAGGACAGCGGCTATTTCGATACCTCGGTATCCGGAAACTGCGTTGAATCCGACCGCGAGGACTTCTACGCGCTGTACGGCGGGCTGTTTTTCCTCGGAATACTTCTGGGAAGCGTGTTCATACTCGCGGCGGTGCTGATAATGTACTATAAACAGGTGAGCGAGGGCTTTGAGGATAACAGGCGCTTTGAGATTCTGCGCAATGTGGGCATGACAAAGCAGGAGATACGCAGATCCATCAATTCGCAGGTGCTTACGGTGTTCTTTATGCCGCTTGTCGCGGCGGGAATACACACAGCGTTCGCGTTTTCGATAATCTCCAAGCTGTTAAGGCTGTTTGCCATGACCGATGTGGGATTTCTGGCGATGGTAACGGTATGCTGTTATATTGCGTTTGCAATATTGTATGTTGTTGTGTATATAATTACATCAAGAAGCTATTACAGTATCGTAAGCGGTAAGGTGAACTGATTATGAAAAAAAAGGACGGATTGCCCTACAAAACCGCGCATGCTTTAAGTCTGGTGATTATCGGCATTTTTGCCGTTCCCGCGGTGATATGCTTTGCGGTTTTGTGGGGAGTGCTGGGAATTACCGACAAGCTGCTTGACAAACTGGGAGGGGAGGGCAGCTGACTCTGTATATGCATTGAACTTCGGCGTATTATCATAGGGGTGTAAGGTTATGAAGGTTATCAAGGCTGTGGGAAGGTGGACACTGAGGATAGGGCTGGGGCTGGCTCTGGCGGCGGTCATTATTCTGGGATTTTTCGCCGTAAAGGGGGCTGTTCTTTACAGTGACGCCATGGAAGAGAACCCAATGGAAACGACAGTGGAGCTTATCCGGCAAAGGGAGGATTTCGTGCTGATAGACGAGCTTCCCGATTACTACATAAACGCGGTAAAGGCGGTGGAGGACAGGAAATTCGACACTCACTGCGGTATAAATATACTATCGATATGCAGGGCGCTGTGGCACGACATATGCACGCTCTCATTCGAGCAGGGCGGAAGCACAATCACTCAACAGCTTGCCAAGAATCTGTTTTTTACACAGGAGAAAAAGCCCGAGCGGAAATTCGCCGAAATATACGCAGCCTTTGCGCTTGAAAAGAAGTACAGCAAGAACGAGATTTTCGAGCTGTATGTTAATACGATATATTTCGGCAGCGGCTATTACGGCATCGCCGCGGCATCGGAGGGATATTGCGGGAAAATTCCCATGGAGCTTTCGGAATATGAGTGCGCCATGCTCGCGGGGCTGCCGAACGCGCCCACCGCCTATTCCCCCGATACCTCGCCCGAGCTTGCGGAGCAAAGGACAAAGCAGGTGTTCAAGGCAGTGGAGGATTGGGCGGCGTCTGTTGAAGGCTGACAGTACACGGTTAAAGTAAAAGCCCAAAGCTCCGATATATATATCAACCTGTGTATAAAAGTTGACCTAAGGCCGGTTATTTAAAAAAATTTCAAAATTTCCGCATTCACGCTCCGCTTCACTACGTTTCGCTCTGCGCGACTGCGGAAACCGTGCACATTTGCCATTCGGCAAATGTGTACTTTTTGAAATTTAATGCGCCGACAGCGCGTTGTCAACAGGCTTTTTCTACATACCGATATATTGGCGAGAATGAAAATAACCGGAGGTGCGCGATCCGCAGCCCCCGGTTTTTTCATTCATTTTTTAGATGGATAGTTTTTAAAATCCTCGGTCATTCTGGGCGATAAAGTTTTCATATCTTGTAACTGTTGAGGCGGTCGCCGCTCCGAAAGCGTTGTTGGCGAAAAGCACGTCTGTAATACCGTTTGACTTGATATATTCTATCGCGTTGTGGGTGAAGTAGCGGTAATCCACCACATGAATTTCGTCAAAAGAGCCAAACAGCCATGAGGGAATGGCGTTGCCGTAGCTATCCTTGAAAATAATCAGTTTGCGTCCCGTTCCCGCGTCGGAATTTACGCGGACTATTTTCGCGTCGCCGCCCATAAAGGTGCAGTAAGCCATGCTGTTCCCGTCGGGGTATTTTATAAAGAAATCCGCCTCGAATGGCTGCTCCGCGCCCACTATCGCGCCATCTTCATTCAGGATATAGTTGGTGTAGGTGGCGGTGTAATTTACATGGGTGGGTACGTAGTAATAAAACTCCTCGGGGTTGTTTTTAAGCACTATATCCTCGGAGTAGGCGTACATTGTTCCCACATAGTCGTGAACGACCCGCTTTTCGTAT
This sequence comes from uncultured Oscillospiraceae bacterium, assembly GCA_910587135.1. Taxonomy (GTDB): domain Bacteria; phylum Bacillota; class Clostridia; order Oscillospirales; family Ruminococcaceae; genus CAG-115. The sequence continues at coordinate 4,930 of CAJULF010000012.1, read as the reverse complement.
TCGGATATATCCGCAAAGGGAACTCCCGCCACTGCCGCGAACTCCTTTGCGGTATAATACGCGCCGAGGTGCGCCCAGTGATGGTCTGTGCGCAGGAATATTTCCTCATCGGTATGCTCCGCAAGCGGAGTGTACGCATCCACGGCCTTCACGTCTTCACGCAGGTTGTCAATTACACAATTTATATTGTCAAGCTGACTGCCGCAAAGCTCACGGACGGCGGGTGGGCTGTAAAACTCGCATGAAGTGGGTATGACCATGCTGTACACATTCACATCGGCGCCCAGTGCTTCCTTAAATTTGTTGATGACCCCCGCGTAGCTTTCGCTTACCGAAAGATTTCCGCCGTACAGCATAAGCGCACGCGTGCCGACAACCGCTATGCCGTTGTTAGTGATATTAACCGCGTCATCGTTGTATATCTGCTGCTGAATGGGGTCTATTTCGTGATTGCCGTTGGCGGGAGCGGAGGTATCGTCAGGCTCGGAGCTTGGTGGATTGCCGTTGGGGCTGCCCGAAGAATTCGCCGAGGTAACGGGAGCGGTCGGCGTAGTTGAGGGTTTTGGTGCGGCGGTTGACGGGGTAGACGGAGTATCGTCGGGCTTGCTGCCGACGTTGACGTTGTGAAGCCGTATACCGTCCTGTCGGAAGCCCGAAAGCTCCCGCAGCGCCACCGACATTTCCGTGAGGTTATCCCGATACGGCACTGTGTCGCTGAACCAACTGCTTATCCCCTCGGTGAAATCTCCCTCAAAATAGCTTTTCGCGGTAAGCTCGGGGAATTTCTCCAGCTCTCTGCGCTCGCTTTCGCTGTATGTGGAGCGCGGAAAAATAAGCATTGACAGCCCGACCGCCTCAAACGCCACGAGTATGGTCGCGAGATACGCTGCGTTCATTGCTCTCTGCCGCTTGGTAGGCTTTGGAGCTTTATATTTTTTCTCGTTTTTAGGCTTCATATTAACTCCTTATAAAAAAAATCCGCGACCCGCCCGAGTACGCAACACTCCGCTCTGCCCGTCTTACGCACTCGGGCTTCCGCGAGGAATTTTCCCGTGGAAGCCGGATTATGCTCTTGGCGAAGGCTGATTTTGTCACACGGGCGAAATGTTGCTCCTTACTGTTTGTTCGGATTAGGACAGGTAATTATCCAGATGAACCCGAAGCGATCTCTCGTGGCAGAGCCGCAGCCGCCATCGTCCGGCTCGGGATGCGGCTTCAACGGTGAAAGCACCGTTCCGCTCTCCGCCAGAACCGATACGGTATTCAGCGCCTCCTCAATTGTGTCCATATGCACCATCAGTCTGATATCCGTATTTCCGCCCGCGCTTTCAACGGTATCTCCCGCTGCCATACGCGTGCCGCCGAGCGCAAATTCCGTGTGCATTACCTTTCCGATGAGCTCCGGCGCGTCCGCCGTTTCCTCCGACCAGCGGGACATATAATATATCTCGCCGCCGAAAGCCTTGATATAGGCGCTGAGAGCTTCCTCGCAGTTCCCTTTGAACGACAGATAGGGGATTATTTCGTGCTTCTTTTTGTCCATTTTTTACTCACCTCAAAATCTCGTATAAAGGAACGCGTTTGTGGTATTTCCTATCAGCAGCAGAGTGCTCGCCGCAAGCAGCGCAAACGCGCACACAATTTTTGAAAACGTAAGGAACGCTGCCGCGCCCGCCCCGTCGGGGGCGCGTCCCGCTCTGTCGTACAGCTTCTGTATACACGGTGCGATGGGCAAACAGCATATCACAGCCGCCAACAGCAGCCAGATGCTGCCGAAAAGCTCGTTCTGCACCACGATATCCCATGCACCCGCGCCGCCTCCGAACAGTATCCTTATAAATTGCCCAAGACGGGAAAAGTCTTCAAAATAAAATATCACCCAGCCGAAAATAATTAAAAACAGGCTGTAAATATGCAAAAAAAAGCTCGGTATTTTGTCGCGCGTCTTAAGTATCGTGTATTTCTCCAGCAGCACTATCGCGCCGAAATATAAGCCCCACAGCACGAAATTCCAGCTCGCGCCGTGCCACAGTCCCGTAAGAAACCACACTACCAGTATGTTAAGCGGCTGATGCTTGCGGTTGCCGCCGAGCGGAATATAAACATAATCGCGGAAAAAGCTGCTCAGAGATATATGCCATCTGCGCCAGAACTCCGTTATGGTGCAGGAGATATAGGGGTACTTGAAGTTGTCGTTGAAATGAAAGCCCAGACAGCGCCCCATGCCTATTGCCATATCCGAATAGCCCGAAAAGTCAAAATATATCTGCAAGGTATAGGCGGCTATTCCCAGCCACGCGCCGCCCGTAGTGAGGGAATCCAGATTGCCGTCAAGGAATTTGGAAGAAATTTCGGAAAGCTCGTTGGCGAGAATCACCTTTTTGCCAAGCCCTGTCAGAAAGCGGAATGAACCCTCGGAGATGTCCTCAAAGGTGATGCGGCGGTTGTTTATTTCCGCGGCAATGGTGGAGTAGCGCACGATAGGTCCGGCGATAAGCTGCGGGAACATTGAAATGTAAAGCAGCAGCGCCGCGAAGCTTCTTTGCGCACAAACCTCTCCGCGGTAGACGTCCACAAGATAAGAGAGCGCCTGAAACGTGTAAAAGCTGATGCCTATCGGAAGGGCGATCCCGGGGCTTTCCACGGGAAGCCCCATAAAGCCGAGTGTTTCCATTATCAGGTTAGCATATTTGAAAACCCCGATAAGCCCGATATTTATAACAATACCCACTATAAGCGCGGCTTTGGATTTCCGTCTGCCCCTGTCTATGCACAGACCCGCGATATAGTTTATTATAATGCTTATGATCATAAGCGCGATATAGGTCGGCTCACCCCATGCGTAGAATATCAAAGAGAATATGATAAGTACCGCATTGGAATAGGGCATGGTGTTTGCGGGTGCGGAATAATGACCGCTGCCCATGCTTTTCACATAAGCGGAGTCCGCGCAGCGGGCAAGCGCGTAGCACAGCATTACAGCGGGAATAAATATATACAGAAAAAATAAATCGGAAAATACCATAGTTCCCCCATATCGAATGGCAGCTGACGTATTTTTTTAACAAAAGCAAATGCCCCGTTCGGAGGGACGCTCCCTCGCGTGAAAAACGGGACAAAACTCTATTCGGAACGTCGGCGTACAGTCGGCGTTCGATTCATGTAAATCTTGTACAGCTTTCCCCATAAAATGTCTTTTTCTTTAATTATATCACTGTCACATTATGTTGTCAAGGGCTTTTGGGGTAAGACTTAAGTTTTTTTGAACCGCGGGTTTATGCTTTAAGAGGGGAGTATCCGCTTTCCTCCACTATCCGCTGTCCCTCCTCGGAAAGTATCCAGTCTATAAGAACGGGGATATTGGGGTTAGGGTTGGATTTGTCATAGACCGCGTACAGGTTTCCTATTATGGGGTAGCTGCCATTTGCGACATTTTGCTTGTCAGGATAAACTCCGTCCAGCGCGAGCATTTTCACACCGCCGTTTTCAACTATCCCCTCCACATAATAACGGTAGGAATAGCCTATGGCGCTGCCCATAAAGCCCATGGGGTTACGCTTCATTTCCGTATCGCCCATAAAGGACAACATACCCGTTTGGCTGCCGCTGCCTTCGTTGCGCTGAAGCGCGTCGATAAGGGCGCTGTCGCCGCCCACCTCCGACCAGCGCGTTATCTCTCCCAAGTAGATCTTTCGCACCTGCTCCGAGGTCAGCCCGTCAACGGGATTATTCTTGTTCACAAGGAAAACGAACGCCTCGCAGCCTATCGGAACAAGCTCCAGCTCCGCGCCCTTTTCCTCGGCATAGGCAAGCTGTTCCGCTGATGGCTTGGCGCAGAATATTATATCCGCTGTGCCGTCAGCTACGGCTTTGTACGCTCCCCTTGTATTGCTGAATTGAAGCGCGCTTTCGGGCGTGAAGCTCTCACCGTTGAAGCTCACGCTGTTTTCGGGGTATACCGCGTTTACAAACGCCGAGAACACGGGGTAGAGAGCCGCCGCGCCGTCCAGCACGGGCAGATTGCCCTCAAGAGTAAGTGAGGAGTTTATTTTCACGACCTCTGAATCTTCCTCAAATGGAAGATACTTGTCCAACTCTACCGACTTTGCCTGCATACCCTCGCTTGTGTGGTTAATATATCGTTTTGTGAATACATTATATATGGCAAGGTCAAATGCGGTAAACAGCGCCGCTATCAGCACTAAAGCGCCTATTTGTTTTATTGGTTTCATATTTTATCTCCCGTTTGCGATATAGGATATTATCGAGCAGTTGTTGTATAAATAAACCGTATAGCATACCAGAACTATAACGCTGACAAGACCTATTGCGAGCAGCGCGAAGAAAATTCGGCGGAACAGCTTTTCACTCATAAAAATCTCCCGTATAAAAATTTTTCCGTTAGCATCGGCAACCGTTTAAGCTTTACATATGGCTGATCGCGAATGTCAGCATTACCATGAATGACACAACCGCCAACACCAACACTCCCGCTGAAACAGCGGAGATTATCAGCCGGACAAGCCGCCCTTTGCACTGCCTGACATTACTTTTGTCCCTTTTTGCAAATAGTACCAAGGATATTATAAACCATACCAGCGCCGCGATTGGTATTCCGAAAAATATCAAATATACGATAATCTCATCAAATCTCATATTATGCTCCTTAAAACTTAAAATTCCCCCATGTTAATCATTGTATTCCATTATAACACATTACCGGTGCTTTGTCAAGCTGAGAAAAGCGCCGTGCGGCTATTATGCCGCACGGCGCACAGTCTGTATATAAAGGTTGACCTAAGGCTAATTATTTTAAAAAATTTCAAAATTTCCGCTAAGCATACTCCGCTTCACTTCGTTCCGCTCCGCATGCTTAGCGGAAACCGCGTGCGTTTGCGTTCGCAAACGCACGACTTTTTGTAGCTTTAGC
>CAJULF010000011.1:55786-67576 GCA_910587135.1 uncultured Oscillospiraceae bacterium | reverse complement strand
CGGAAATTTTGAAATTTTTTTAAATAATTAGCCTTAGGTCAACCTTTATATACAGCCTGCGGCAGCCCTTTTGGGCTGCCGCTTGGTTTCCGTTTTTATAATAAATTTTCTGTCAGCTTATCGCTATCGCCGAAATATACATTGCCGCCGCGCCGTCCGTTGACTGAGGAACGATTTTCAGGGTATGCTCGCCCTCCTCGGGAAGCGCCGCTATCTCCGCAAACTCCGCATAGTTGCCCCAGCCGCCGCTGAAATCCGTGTCCAGAGTGGTTATAAGCTCACCGTCAATATATATGTCTGCCTTGACGGGGTTGCTGACGGTCTTTCCGTAAAGAAGACCTATATTTTTGGCGGTCACATTGAACTCAATACCGTCCGCTTCTGTGAGCTGTCCGTCGGAGGATTTGAGCATCCAGCTGCCGTTAAATCCGCCGAAAGCCGCGTCCCTTACCATAAACGCGCCGAGAGAAGCAGGTTCGGTGTCGGCGGGTGTGAGCAGCTTTGCGTTAAGGTATTTTTCACCCGACTCCGAGGGCTGCGAGAAATCGCTCTCTTCGCCGCTTATGCTGTCGAGATTATCAATTACGGATTGCAGGTAGTTGGTGATGAGATCGGTAAGCAGGGCATGTCCGGGAACGTTGGGGTGAATGTTGTCGTCGGAAATATCCGTCCACTTGATGTAGCCCTTGTCAATTATATCAAGTATTGCGTTCTTGTAGGATATCATGGGGATATCGTATCTCTTGACAATTTCACCGTGATAATCCTGGAAGCTGGTGCCGTTGTCCTGCGTCATGGCGATGGTAACTACCGCGGGGCTGCTCTCCGCAAACCACAGCTTTCTCATAAGACTTTCATAGGTGAGCTTATTCAGCTCGGTGCGCTCTGTGGTGTCGTTTACCGAGAAATCCACGAAAACTATGTCGGGGTCATGCGAGAGCACATCATTGTCGCAGCGGTGAACTCCTATATAAGAGCCCGTTGCGCCGATACCCGCATTAACATAATTTACGGTCGCGTCGGGGAACTGCTCCTGTATCCAGTTAGCGGTAAGTCTCGCATAGCACAAGTCGTTGCCGGCGGAAGACCCCTGCGTGATAGACCCGCCGAGGAATGCTACGGTTACCTCTTCGCCCGCCCGGAGCTTCTTAAAAAATTCTGCCAGTCTTACCTGATTTCCGACGTTGTAGCGTGAATTCGCTATCATGGTGGGGGTAAGCTCCCCGCCCAGTGTGTAGGGTATCTCCTCGATCTCTTCCTGCGGTTCGCTTTCGCTGTTCCCGCTTTCCGGGTTGTCGGAGCTTGTACCGCTGTCGGCACTGTCGGGGGTATTGCTGTCCGCCGCGCTGCTGTCGGGAGCGCTTGATTCGCTGTCGGATACCGTGTAGTTTTTGCAGGCTGTCAGCGAAAGCACAAGCGCTGCCGCAGCCGCGATAGCCATAAATTTCTTCATAAGTAATTCTCCTTTATATATTACGCCTTAAAGCGTTGCTGACCGAGTAACGCGCCTATTCGCTGAGCGCGTATTTGTTGAAATCGGGCAGCTCGTCGAGCGTCCTGCATATCTTGCTGTTGTAGGCATTATACAGGCTCTGCCAGTCGGTGTAGGCTTCCGAAAGATTGCCCTCGCTGTCGACGATATAGCTGCCGCTGCCTATGGCAAACCAAAGCCACATAGCGTTGTCGCGGAACATATATTCGGGCTTTGGCATGCTGTCGCATGAGGTTATTGCCATTGGCTTTTTCTGCATATCGGGAAGCTCCGAAAGCGCCGAAAATCTTCCCGCGAACGATGAATTCGATTTTTCGTAGACGCCTTGCCCTATTATGTCGCAATAGCTGTTGCCGGGGTAAAATTCCGCGTCGCTGCCGTTCCATACCCAGATGAGATTTCCCAGCCCGTGAAGCTTGTTGAGCCTTTTGAATATGAACTCCCACAGCACCTTGTACTCCTCGCTGTTTCCGCCCCACCAGTACAGTTCACTCTCGCCGTCGGGAATCGGCTGCCATATAACGGGGATATCAGCCTCGTCAAACCGCCTGAGCACCTCCGCGATTTTGTCCAGATCCTTTATCATCGCAAACATCTTGTCCGATACGGATCCGTTTTCGTATAGCATCTGCACCTCTTCCGCGCCCGACACCGCAAGCTGTTCCATGTCCTGCCCGCTGATGGCGGAGGTAAGCCGGAAGTTGGTTTCGGCGGTCAGCGCGGCGCGGCTTGTATCGGGTGAGTACCAGTGCCAGGTGTATGACACCAGACCGCCTTTTTCGCCCCATTCCAGCGCGAGCTGTATTTCCTCCTCCGCCCTTTCGGATTCATCCTCAAGCAGCGACAGCGCAAGCTCGCCGCAGCGCATGGCGGGATATCGTCCCGTTTCCTTGTATATCGCGTCAAGCTCAGCGTTGGTGGCGGGGGTGACGTTCTGGGCGGTTATTATGCCGCTGCCGAAAGTGTCCGTAAGATACCTCATTACCCCGATTGCGGAAACCGATGCATTGGAGCTTACCGAGGAGGAGTGCACAAGATACGCCTCGGAGCTTACGCTGTCGGCGTCCTCCAACAGAATGTAGTCTATCGCGGCGCTGCCGTTCTCCACAGTGAAGTTGAGCAGCATTGCGCCCTCCGACATATATATGCAGTCGATGGCGTACAGTCCGTAGCCCATCTCATCGGACGGTTCAATATAATACATTCCCTCAGTCTGGGTTCTAACGGTAAACCTTATGACCGCGCCTTTTTCCGACCTCGCCGCGATAATAACGCGGTAGTGCTGCGGCTGCGGTATTTCGGCAATATGCGTAAGGGTCATTCCCTCGTCAAGCACGATATAGCCGTGACCGTCGTATTCTCCGTCGGTGCGTACGTTTCCGTTGAATACACCGCCCTCTGCGTTTAGCTTTATAAGCTCGTCGGATTTATAAATATCGTACAGCGTGGGAGAAAGCTCCTCGAAGCTCTCCGCTGCCTCGGTTTCCGGCTCGGAGCTTTCGCTTGCCGAGGTGCTGACGGAACGGTCGGGTATGCTCCGGCAGCCGCACAGCAAGGCTACTCCCATAAGAAAGGCGGCTGTTTTTCTGAATAGTTTCATTTTCGCTCCAAATTTATTCAATAACTATAACATCTCCGTCATGAATTTCTTCGTCCAGCCGCGCAAACTTCCCGTTTATCGTAATGATGTTGGAGTGCGCAAGCAATGTTGTGGGGTCGTCCGAAAAAGCCGATGTGATATCCAGGAATATCGGCTGGTGTCCGTCCTCAGGCAATGGCAAGGTGCAGTCCATTCCGTTGAAAGAAATGGATATACCTTCTATTTCCTTTGGCTGTTCGGTTAAATCGGGCTGTGCATTTTGTACAGGCTGCACAGGTTGTGCGGACTGAAAGGGTTGTGCGGGTTGTGTGGGTTGTACAGGTTGAGCAATTTGTGTGGGCTGCGCCGACTGCTCGGGCTGAACCGTCGGCTCGGATTTTAAGGGCGGTTCATCTTCGGGGGCGTTTCCGGCTTTTGGGGGATTTAACGGCGCCTGCTTCTCCGCAGCTGCGGGGGGGGCGTCTGATTCGGGCTGAAGCATCTTTATGGAAGCGGAGCTTGCCTCCTCGATAACATCCCCGTCGCAGAGAACCGTTTCGCGTGATTGCTGCTTTCCGTTGAGCAGCACCCTGCCCGTCACTTTTGCGGAGTTCAGCAGCTCGCCGAGGGTAACGGAATGCTCTAAAATTTCATCGCCGTTATGTATTTCTCGGTCTGAGGAAACCGCGCGTCCGTTAACAAAGATCCTGCGCTTTAAGCTCCACTCGTCCCCGAGAAGCGTTACGGTTATGGAGGAAACCACGGGTATTTCGATATAATCCGACAGCCTTGCGGATGCGTCCGCGCCGTTCTCCGCGGGGGTAAACTCCACATCATCGCCGCCGCCCACGGTGGATTCAAGCGATGCGGCTTTGCCGTCTATGATTATCTCCGCGGGCTTCGCGGGAGTGCCCCGAAGCGTGACGCGTTCTCCGTTCAGCGTAAAGATGAGATCCTCGCCCGCCTTTGCCGTCAGCGTTTCGGGGCTTACGTCCCCGAGCGGCAGAAGCTCGAATATCGTAAGGCGGCTGGTTCCGAGGGCTCGTATTTTGTTTCCGTTCAGGGTTATCGTTGTAAAGTCGTAGGAAAGTCCTTCGCTGTTTGTTATGGCTATTCCCAAAGGTGTGGCGTGCTCAGCGCCTATTTCCAGATTATCGGGCGCGATTATGCCCCGCATAAGCTCCCGCCTACCTACCGTAACAAACCTCGGTTCAAGCTCCAGCTTTTCAGCCAGCTTCTCGGAAAGACCCCTGAGCTTGCTGCCGCCGCCCACCAGAAATACCGCCTGGGGCGGAACAAGGTTTGCCTTGAGTATTTCCGCGGCAATGGTTTCCGCAAGCGCTTCCGCCGAGGGCGAGAGCAGCTCGGTAAGCTCCTTGTCGGTTATGGTATGCTCCTCCAGCAGTATGTTGGTGTAGGTTATCTGTCCCTCGGTGCAGGATTTTATCCGCTCCGCGGTCTGAAAATCCACCAGCAGGCGTTTCATAAGCCCCTCGGTGACTTCGTCGCCCGCCACCGTAGCCATTCCGTAGGCTACCACGCTGCCGTCGCGTGATACCGCTACGTCCGACGTTCCCGCGCCGATATCGCACAGCGCGATATTTATCAGCCGCAGGTCGGGCGGCACGATAACATTCATTGCCGCGATAGGCTCCAGCGTCAGCCCCGCTGCCGTCAGCCCCGCCCTGTCGATTGCGGAGCACAGGCTCTCCACCACGAACGCCGGCAGAAACGCCGCGATTATCTCGGTGGTCAGCAGCTCGCCGCGGTGTCCTACGGGAGTAGCTATCTTGTATCCGTCAAGCATTATCGAAACCACGCTGTGACCTACGCAGTAGGAAGAGTCACCCTGATTTTCCTCCGAAAACTTGTCCGAGGTGCGGCGCACCGCCTCCAGCTCCGCCGTTTTCGCGTCCTTGGCGGTAAGCGTCTTTTCGGGGGGAAGAGCGTGCTCCCATGTTGCCCGCACGGTTTTGAGGGTACGTCCCGCCGCCGCTATGCATACCTTGGAAAGCTCTATCCCGCTGCGCTTTTCCAGCCTTGCCTTTACCCTTTTTATCACCTCGGCGACCGCCGCGATGTCCTCAATCTGCCCGTCGCGCATGGAGCGCTTGCTGTGCTGCACGGTTTCCATATCAAGTATCCTGTACGCGCTGCCGCTTTTTTCCGCGAGGATACCCACAACGCTGTTTGTGCCGATATCCAGCGCGAAAACTGTATTGCCTTGAGGTTTTCTTTTGGGTGCGGGCTTCTTTTCCGCTTCGGGGGGATTTTTTCTTGATATTTCGGGAACGGGCTTTTTGGACTTGCCCGTCTTTTTCTTATCTTCCATAATTTCGCGCTCCCTCATGGAGCCAACCCCTTTCAGATTATTTCCGTTTTGCGGTATGATTTGCAACGTTTTGGAACTTGTTCCCATAGCCGCTCGGTGCTTGTCCTGCGTCAAATTTCCCGATCGGTCCATGTGGACAGGTTCTTATACCGATTTGTGGCTTATATAAGATCATAAATCGGTATCGTGGAGCTGTTTTGTATTGTCGGTCCCGTAAGTGATCTTCAGCGTTTTGCCCTCCAGCAGTATACCCTTGCTTAATCTGATGGAGAGCTTCTGCTCTTCGGAAAAGCCTATGGTCTCGCCGTCCCGAAGGGTTGCATCGGTGTCGATAACATATGTAGCGATGCTGATCACAAATTCCCGTATTGAGTTCAGATCGGCTTCCTCGGAGGCAACATATACTTCCATTTCCTCCTTGCCGAAACGCCGCATTCCGTAGGTATAACAACCCGCCATTTTGCCGTCGTTGTACAAACCGAACCAGACCCAGTTCAACAGCGGGATCTGATGTGATTTCAGCATTCGCGCCGCTACAAGATACATTTCAGGCTCGTATACCGCGCCCTCCTGATAAAACGCTGTCGCGCTCTCCTGCTTTAATACGGCGGCGCTTGCCATCACATAAAGCCGCCCCTTTTCGAGTATATCCCCGTCGTCGCCGAGTATGCATATGAGCAGATGCGCTTTGTGGCTCTTTACGGTTTCAACCGCGTCCCGCCACATATAGTTTCCGTGCGCGAAATGCTCGGGAGCGCCGTCGGGTATGGGCGCGGGCATCATTCCGATTACCAGCCTGAAGCTGCCTATGGGAGCGTACACAACGTCGTTTTCCTCCGGCTTTTCGTCGGCAACATCGATATTCCATTCCGATTTCATGTCCGCTATAAATTGTGCCTTGCTCCACTTTGCTTCGCTTAACAGCGCAAATCCCGCAAAATTCCCCACGTCGCTTTTCTTCTTTTTTCCGAACATTGCCCTTATCCTCCCGTTATGTCAATCCTTTATCCTTAGAGCCCTGCTGAGTTCCTTTTCCACAGAGCGCAGCGTTACGATAAGCACGGTGTCCCCTCCGCAAAGCGTTGTCTGACCGCGCGGGATTATCGTTTTTCCGCCGCGGTTTATACAGGCGATATTGCACCCCTGCGGCAGCGGAAGCTCGGACAGCTTTTTCCCCTCCAGCGGGTATTCTCTCGGAATATTTATCTCCAAAAGCGACGCTTCATCGTCGTTCAGCTTTATAAGCTCTTTTATAGCGCTTATGTCCACCTCGTGCTCCAGCTGCTGTATTATGTTGTCCGTTGCCGAGATAACGATATCCACACCCAGGCTTTTCATGGCTTCGGTGTTCTTGGGATTATTTACCTTGGCTATGGTTCGTTTTACTCCGAATTTCACCTTTGCTGTCTGGCAGCACACCAAATTGCTCTCGTCCCTGCCCATGACCGCGATCACCGCGTCCGCTCTGTCCGCGCCGCAGGCTTCGAGCGCTTCTACCGTGGTGCCGTTACCGCAGTTAACCTCCGCGTCCAGATTGTTCGCGCAGAATTTGCTCTGCTCCTTATCGCTTTCTATGACCGTTATATCGTAGTCATGCTCAAGCAGCGTCTTGGCAAGATAAAATCCCACTTTTCCACCGCCGACGATAATTGCTCTCATACTCCCTCCTGATTTGAATACACTTCTCTCATTGAAGTGATTCGGTTAAGTTATTTTGATATAAAGCCGGTTATAAAAATCAAATTTTAACAATGCGTACTCCGTTACGCTTTGTTTCACTCCGCATGCCCTGCTAAAACTTACATATGCAGGTGTACGACTTTTCGGAATTTCATGCGCCGATGTTGCATTGCAGCTGGATTTTTTACAGGCTGCGCCGTCCTAAGCCTTAACGGCAAATATAAGTCTGTCGCCCTCGGCAAACGTTATGTGTTGTCCGCTGAACATTATCAACCCCGCGCTGTTTCTTATTATGCCGAAAAGCACCTCGCCCGTTTCGTACTTGATGTCCGCGGGAGTTTTCCCGATAAGCGTTTCGGGGGTCTCCATGGAGGAAAAATGAACGGTGTGGTTCTCAAAATTCAGATCCGCGCTTACCGCGCCTTCCTCCTCTATCGCCGAGCATGCCGCGCTTACGGTGAGCTTGGTGGGGCAGATGGTCTTTATGCCCATTTCCTCAAAAACCTCGCCCTTTGTTATATCGGTAATGCGCGCGTAAATTTTCGGAACGCTGTACAGCTGTCTTGCGAGCTGTGCCACCATCAGATTCATGTCGTCCTCGTCGGTCACTGCGAAAAGCGCGTCGCAGGTGTTTATGCCTGCCCGTTTGAGTACGTCTTGATCAATGGGAACGCCGGTGGTGGTGAAGCCCCCGAATTGAGAGGAAAGCTCATCAAACCGCTCCTGATTTCTGTCTATTACCGATACGTCATGCCCTTTTTTGTCCAGCGTTATGGCGAGAGCCGCTCCGACTCTTCCACAGCCTATCACCAATATGTTCATGCTTCCCTCCCGATTTCTATTTGAAATTTTTCGCGAACCGCGGCAGGTTCTCTTAAAATATCCTGATTCAATATTGCGGTGCGACGACTTTTCCACAAGCCGATTATTATCTGTTTAATACCTTTGTATGTACCGCTTACTTTCCCACACAGAAGCGCCTGAACACCTCGTCTATTACCTCGTCGCTTGCTTTTCGCCCCGAAAGCTCATATATCGCATCAAGAGCCTGTTCGAGCATTACGCCTATCGCGTCGGGGGTAACTCCCGCCATAACACCGTTCAGAGCTTCGTTTACCGCCTGTGCTGCCCGAGTTACACAGCTTCTCTGGCGCTCGTTGGCGAGATACCCCGCGTTCGCGTCCAGCTCGTTCAGTCCGAAGCGGGAATTTATCTCCCGTGAAAGCTCCTCTGCCGCCGAACCGTCCTTTGCGGATATATAAACCGCTCTGCCGAGCCGCCTTTCAAGCTCCCGACAATCCAGCTTCTCCTCAAGGTCACACTTATTTATAATGGGAACAATCTCCTTTTTCCCAAGCCGTTCTGACTCCGCGAGCCTGTCCAGCAGTGAGATATCATCCCCCGAAAGCGGACGTGACCCGTCAAACACCGCCAGCACAAGGTCGGCGCGCCCCAGTCTTTTCAGCATTATCTCAACGCCGATTTTCTCCACCTCGTCGGAGGCTTCCCTGATCCCCGCGCAGTCCGCAAGACGCAGAACCGTGCCGCCGAGATTTACCGTTTCCTCCACCACGTCCCGCGTCGTGCCCGCAATATCGCTTACGATACTGCGCTGCTCTCCCGCAAGAAGATTCATAAGGGTGGATTTGCCGACGTTGGGCTTTCCCACGATGGTGCATGAAATGCCCTCCCGGATAAGTTTGCCCCTGTCGTATCCCGCCAAAAGCGCGTCAAGCTCGCTCTTTACCGCTGTCAGCTTTTCCATTAGCCATTCCTCGGTGACCGTAGGCGTGTCGTCCTCGGGGTAATCTATCCATGCGGATATCTGCGAGCTTATATCCATTATTTTTTCTGCGGCGCTTTCCGCACGGCGGTACAGCGCGCCCTCGCGCTGATCGTTTGAAGCCGCCAGAAGCTGTCCGCCCTGTGCCGAAATGATATCCGCCACAGCCTCCGCCTGGGTCAGCGACATTTTTCCGTTGAGCAGCGCGCGCTTGGTGAATTCTCCCGCCGCCGCCGGCTCTGCCCCCGCCTTTATGCAGGCGGTCAGCACTCTGCGCGTGACGTATATCCCCCCGTGGCAGGATATCTCCGCCGTGTCCTCGCCCGTGTAGCTGTGGGGAGCGTGAAACATAAGAATGACCCCGTCGTCCAGACGCTCCTCGCCGTCGTATATTTTGCCGTATGCCGCGCGGTAGCCTTCAAGCTCCGAGGGCAGCCGTCCCGATACGGTTCTGAATACCTTGTCGGCTATTTCACGCGCTCTTTCGCCCGAAATGCGTATTACAGAAATACCTCCCACAGCGGCGGGGGTAGCTATCGCACACACGGTTGACATAATTTTCTCCAAATCTCAGATTATTTTTTGCCGAAAAGCGACCTGAAAAAACCCTTTTTTTCGCCTTGTTCCTTTTCGGGCTGTTCCGTTCCGACCTCGGACTCGTCCGAAAACACCGAGAGCAGTATGGGTCTGGCTTTGAATTCCTCTCCCATATCGTTTAGGAGGTAGGTGTAGGTTCTTGCGGGAACAGCGATCTTGTATTCCGAAAGATCGGAGCATTTCAGCACTTCCTTCAGCTTTTCCGCCATTCTGTCCGGGATAGCTGCCGCTGCCGAGTCGTAATATTCCTCGCACGCTATATTATATTCCTCCGCGGGGTTTCTGCCCGCTATCTGCGTAAGATGAATGCCCTCGCGCAGGTAAGCCGTGTAGTCAAGATAGTCGCACCAGAACTCGTTCAGCAGCGCCGCCAGCACTCTGTTTTGAAGCGCTTGGAGCGGCTTTGCTCCGAATTTTTCCGCCGCCCGTTCGTATTCTTCCGTGGCGTTTTGCTGCCACATTTCGCTGTTGTAGCTGCCGTCAAGCAGAGTCTTTCTGCGTCGGAAAGTAAGCTCACGGTGTTTCTCGCCTATCATGGTGTACTTCATGAGGTTTGCCCGCTCGTCGCAGGTGTTTCCCTCGGAAATTCGCTGAATACGCTCTGCTTCCTTTAAAAGCGTTTTGTCCTCAAGCCGTCCGCTTGTCTTTTCGGCGGGATAGTGCCGACCAGAAACAAGCGACTTAAGGTCGAGCCTTTTCATTATCTCGTCGTCCAAAGCCGCGAAGAAACGGCTCTCGCCTACATCGCCCTGCCGCCCCGCGCGTCCGCGGAGCTGCTTGGTTATCCGTGAGCTTTCCCTCATTGAGGTAGCCAGCACCAGCAGACCGCCCGCCGAGGTCACGAAATCCTTTTCGCGGCAATCCTCGCCGCCGAGCTTGATATCCACTCCGCGCCCCGCCATATTGGTGGAGATGGTCACAGCTCCTTTTTCTCCCGCCCGGGCTATTATTCCGGCTTCCTCCGTGTCGTTTTTGGCATTGAGTACGGAGCACTCTATGCCTTTTCCGCGCAGCTCACCGGCAATGCTCTCGCTTTCATCTATACTCTCCGTGCCTACCAGCACGGGGCGCTGTGCCGCAGCTGCTTCGGATATCGCTGCGATTATCGCCCTGCGCTTTTCCTCACCGTCGTAATACAGCTCTAAGGGCTTGTCCTCTCTTTGACAGGGCAGGTGGGTGGGGATAACGTCGATATCCAGCGCGTACAGCTTTGAGAATTCCTCCGCTGCGGATTCCGCCGTACCCGTCATACCCGCGATTTTCGGGTACAGCCGCGCAAAATACTGAAGCGCGATATTACCCATTATTCTTCCGCGCGAGGTTATCTTCAGCCCGTGCTTCGCCTCCGCCGCCGTCTGAAGCTCCCCGGGGAACACTCTGCCCTCCGCGGTTCTGCCCGTAAATTCGTCTATCAGCAGTATCCGCCCGTCCTTGACTATATAATCTTTGTCCTCCTTGAGGATATGCCGCGCCTTTAAGCAGGCGCATACCTTAGCCAGCAGCGGAGCGCCCGCCTCGGAGTACATATCCTGCCCGAATATCTCCTCCGCTTTGTCCGCTCCCTCGTCCGTCAGATAAACGTTTCTGCTCTCCTCATCGTACTCAAAATCGCTATCCGTGAAGCCCGCTATTTTTTTGTATACCTCCGCCGTGCCGCCGTCCTCTTTTACGGTCATATCTCCCGCTATTACCAACGGTATGCGCGCCTCATCGATAAGAATACTGTCCGCTTCGTCCACAACCGCCATATTAAGCCGCTCGGGAAATACCATTTCCTCTGTATCGAAGCACACAAAGTCCCTGAGATAATCAAATCCCGCTTCTTTTGCCGTAATATAAAGTACCTGCTTTTTGTACAGTTCTTTCCGCTCCGCGCGTTCCGTCTTTTCAGTGATATATCCTACTGAAACGCCCATCTCGTCGTATATCGGTTTCATCCACTCGCAGTCGCGCCTCGCAAGATAATCGTTAAAGGTCAATATATGCACATTACCGCCGTTCAAGGCTTCGCGGCAGGCAGCAAAAACGGCGCACAGCGTTTTCCCCTCGCCCGTCTGCATCTGCACCAGTCTTCCATCGGAAAGGGATATCGCCGCGGCAATCTGCTCATCAAAGGGTGTTATCCCCAGCGTTTTTTGCGCTGCGTTGTAACACCGCGCGAATATCTCCTCCGCTGTGTTCCCCGAGCAGTCCCCGCTTTCCGCGAGCGCTCTTATTTTAGCAATAGCTTTATTATCCACCTATCTTTTCTCCTGATTTAAAAGAATTTTCCGCACCGCCGCAGCAACGCTTTGCGTTGCTGCGGCTATCCCGCCGTGAAAGCTCCG
>CAJULF010000011.1:0-55686 GCA_910587135.1 uncultured Oscillospiraceae bacterium | reverse complement strand
CTTCGCTGCGCTTTTACGGCAGATTGCGGAAAATTCATGCGCGGGCGGTTTGCGGCTCCGTGCTTTAAGCGCCTTTGACTGCGTGATTTTGGGGTTGCTCTAAGCTGTAATGCTTTTAAGTTATGTTGACCTTAAGCTGATTATTTTAAAGAATTTTCCGCACCGCCGCAGCAACGCAAAGCGTTGCTGCGGCTATCCTGCCGTGAAAGCTCCGCTTCGCTGCGCTTTTACGGCAGATTGCGGAAAATTCATGCGCGGGCGGTTTGCGGTTCTGTGCTTTCAGCGCCTTTGGCTGCATGATTTTAGCGCAATCCTGTTTTAACCTTTTGCCTCCGTTGTGTACTGCTTTAGCTCGTCGTAGCGGCATTCAAGCCACTTTGTGACGGTTCGGGTGGTTTGTCCCGACTGTGCCATTTCCGCAAGGCGCTCAAAGCTCACCCATTTTGCCGCGCATACCTCTACGGTCTGGAGCTTCATACCTTCTAATGGCGCGTCCTTGTTGACAACATAAAAATCTCTGAGCATACTGTCCGTGGTAAGAGTCCATTCAAGCTTGATATCCTCAGGATTTACACTAAGCCCTGTTTCCTCGTAAAGTTCCCGCACGGCCGCCTGGCGGCTGGTCTCGCCCGATACGGCACAGCCGCCCGAACATTCCCACCGTCCTCCGCTGGTTTTTTCGGGAACGCGCTGGGTCAGCAGTATCTCCCCATCGCTGTTTACGGTCATTATCTGCACCACAATATGATATTCTCCCCGCGGGATTGGCTCGCCGCGCCGTATTCTTCTGCCGAGCGGCTGCCTGTCCGCGGTGTAAAGGTCAAAAAACTCTATTCTCGTATCGGTCATGCCTTGCCGAACCCCGCTGCCATTTGTGAAAGATTCTTTTTTATAAGCTCGCAGCGCTGTTTTACGCAGTCCGCCGAACGGAGCGGGTCGGATGGAGTATTGAATGTGTAATCCATCAGCTTCTCTATCGTCGTGGAGGCGACGTGCAGCCTGGTGTCCGAGGATGCATAGTAGATATACACCTCTCCGTTCTCCCTTACTATCGCGCCGTTAGTGAACACAACGTTTGAAACGTCGCCTACTCGCTCAACACCCTGCGGCGCAATAAACAGACCCGACGGGCTTGCGATAAGCTTTGAGGGGTCATTAAGGTCGGTAGCGAAAACATAGACCACATAGCGCAGCCCCGCCGCGGTGTTGCGAACACCGTGAGCGATGTGTATCCAGCCCTTGGGAGTTTTTATCGGAACAGCTCCCGCGCCGTTTTTCACTTCGGTTATGGTGTGGTATATCCTGGGGCTTATGACCTTTTCTTCGGTGCAGAGCACGGGGTTTGTGATATCCTCGCACAGCGCGAAGCATACGCCGCCACCCGAGCCGGTAGAAATAAAATCGTCCTGCGGGCGGGTATAGAAAGCGTATTTTCCGTCAACAAACTCGGGGTGAAGCACTACGTTGCGCTGTTGGGGGGATTTTGAAACAAGATTCGGAAGCCGCTCCCATGTAGTCAGATCCTTTGTGCGGACAATACCCGCCTGCGCGGTAGCCGCAGACAGATCGCCGACTGTCTTGTCCTTGCTCTCGGAGCAGAATACGCCGTATATCCAGCCGTCCTCGTGCTGAGTAAGACGCATATCGTATACGTTGGTTTCCTCGGGGCAGGTGTCGGGAAGCATTACGGGGTAATCCCTGAACCGGAAACCCTCGGTGGGCTTGTCGCTTTCCGCCACAGCAAAAAATGACTTTCTGTCCGCGCCCTCAACTCTCGCCACAAGGCAGTATTTTCCGTTAAGATAGACCGCGCCCGAGTTCATGACCGCGTTTACCCCAAGCCTTTCCATAAGATTGGGGTTATCTTCATGGGATAAGTCATAGCGCCAGATAATAGGCGCGTGCTCCGCGGTAAGCACGGGATTTTCGTAGCGGTCGTAAATCCCGTTATAGAAGTCGGTTTTGGGGTTTGGGCGTCTTATGAGCGTTTCCTGCTCCTTTATCATACCCGTAAGTCTTTCGTCAAATTCTTTCTTTGTCAGCATAACTGTCCTTTCCTCCCTGAAGCCGTTCAGCACAAAGCGTTTGTATAACATTGTGCGAATATGGGCACGGCTTCTCAAATCCGCTTTTTGTAATTGGTCGGATTTATTTTATCGTTTTGCTACTATTATAACACATATTAAAAAATATTTCAAGGTTGACAGAGAGGATTTTAAGAGTTATAATAAAAAAAGCGGCGATCAGAAAAAATTTTTAAAAAACTGTCACAAAGTCAGGTCCGCGTTGTCTAATACTATTGAGCCCGAAACGGGCGGAATGATAACATAAGGAGGAAACGATTATGACTTTTAAAGCAAATGAGGAAACCGCCGCGCTTGTCGACAGGGCTGCACAGGGCGACGCAAAGGCAATGGAGGAGCTTATCAAGGGAGTAGCAAACGATGTGTTCAATATGTCGCTGAGAATGCTCGGCGGTTTTGAGGACGCGCAGGACGCTTCGCAGGAGATACTTATGAAGATAGTTTCCGGTCTGGCGGATTTCAAAAAGCAGTGCGCTTTTTCAACTTGGGTGTTCAGAATTGCGGCAAATCATCTGAAAAACTATCGCCGGCATATGTTCGCCCAGCGTCCGCTCAGCTTTGAGCAGTACAGCGACGATATTCTCAACGCGAATACAGATGTGCCCGATATGACGGGCGGCGTAGACAGAGCGCTGCTGTCGGAGGAGCTTAAGATGTCCTGCACAAATGTTATGCTGCAATGTCTTGACGCCGAATCCCGCTGTATTTTTATTCTGGGAACGATGTTCGCGCCAGACAGCCGCATAGCGGGAGAGATTTTGGGGATAACTCCCGAGTCTTATCGCCAGAAGCTTTCAAGGGCAAGGAAGAAGATGGCGGAGTTTTTGTCGGAATATTGCGGAGAATACGGCAGAGGAAAGTGCCGCTGTGAAAACAGGGTAAATTATGCGGTAATGTGCCACAGGATAAACCCGCAAAAACCGGAGTTCTCAGAGCAGACCCTGATTGGCGTAAGAGAGGCTATGGAGGATATTGACGAGCTTTCGGGCAGCTTTGAGTTTATGAAGATGTATGAGTCTCCGGAGAAAATAAAGAAGTTTATCGGAGATTTCATTTCATCCGAACAGCTTATGAAGGTTACGGAGATTTCCGCCAGCGAGTGACCGAAAGTCATTGCGGTTTTTTTGAGTTGTATGTTGACTGTTACGTCCTGCTGCAAGTCTTCGCCCTCTGAGCAAAAAGCATTAAAGCAGCGCAATGTCGCCGCATGAAATTTCAAAAAGTGCGGGTTTGCCGTATGGCAAATGCAGCACGGTTTTCGCTAAGCACTCGCAGAGAACGCAGCGAGCGGAGTGTGCTTAGCGAAAATTTTGAAATTTTTTAAAATAAGGAGAAAAGAGCATGTATGATTTAATAATTTTTGACCTTGACGGTACTTTGTTGGATACGATAGGCGATCTGGCGGCGGCGGGAAATTACGCTCTTGAAAAAATGGGTATGCCGCTTCACGGCGAAGATGAGTACAAGCTGTTTGTGGGGAACGGTATTCCGAAGCTGATAGAGAGAATGCTGCCGTCGGGGCACAGCGCGGAAGAGGAAACCGAGGCACTGAGAATTTTTTCGGAGTATTACGGTAAGCATAAGTCGGACAGAACCAAGCCGTATAAGGGCATGAGGGAGCTGCTTGACGAGCTGTCCGCGGAGGGAATCACCTGCGTTTGCAATACGAATAAGGCGCAGGAATTCTCGGAGGAGCTTGTGAGAAAATTTTTCGGCAATTTGATAAAGGAGGTTGCGGGCGCGGGGAGCGGTTTTCCCGTAAAACCCGCCCCCGACGCCGCTAAGGAGCTTATCGGGCGTTTCGGCGGCAGGGCGCTTTACGTGGGTGACAGCGGTGTGGATATGCAGACTGCCGCTAATGCGGGGACAGATGCCTGCGGGGTGCTGTGGGGCTTTAGGAGCAGGGAGGAATTGGAAAGTTTTAGGCCGAGGTACATAGCCGAAACTGTTGCGGAACTTCGCGGTATTATTCTTGGAAAAGAGGAATTAACGGGGCTGTAAAAATTGGTTTGCAGCGATAATGTTCATAAATAAAATTGTAAATTTTATTTCAGACTGTATATAAAGGTTGACTTAGAGCCTGTTTAGTATCTCATCCACGCATCTTGCTTGCTGATTTTCCGTCATACTTAGGCAATTTTTCTTGAAATACATACAGTATTTCGGCGAAAATTTGCCGTCGTCTGACGAAAAATTCGCTGCGCAATCTGCGCACGCCGAGATACTAAACAGACTCTTAGAGCGGATTATTTTAAAAAATTTCAAAATTTCCGTTAGTCATACTTCGTTACGCTACGCTTCACTCCGCATGCCTAACGGAAACCGCGCACATTTGCCATTTGGCAAATGTGCGCTTTTTGAAATTTAATGCGTCGACATTGCGCAGCGTATGAAGTTTCAAAAAGTCGCAGATTTTTACGCAACGATAATGTGGTTGGCTAAAGCATTACGTTGAAGTTTGCGCAACATGGAGGTTTTGCATTATGCAATTTGTTACAATTTGCGCAAAACTTCCGGAACAAAGTGAAGCGGAGTATGCTTAGCGGAAATTATGAAATTTTTTTAAATAATCCGCCCTTGGTCAGCCTTTAATAAACAAGCCGAAACGGCGCGGAGCAGTCAGACTCCGCGCCGTTTGCGCTTTTGCGGTTATTCCTTGTAGTAGCGTTTGAGGAACTGCTCCAGCAGCTCCATTGTTCCCTCGATTCCGAGCGCGGAGCTGTCAAGGCATATCTGGTAATGCTGAACCTGCCCCCAGCGCCTGTCGGTGTAGTAGTTGTAGTATGAAATGCGCTGCTTGTCGACCTTTTTGACATAATCCGCCGCGTGCTTCTCTTCAATGTTGTATACTTCAATAGCGCGTTTTACCCTGTCTTCAAAGGGCGCGGTTATAAAGACGTTCGCAACGCCGTTAAAATCCCTGAGGGCGTAGTCCGCGCAGCGACCTATTATCACGCATGAGTGCTCCGCGGCTACCTTTTTTATGGCATTCTGCTGAGCGAAGTAAAGCGTATCGTCAAAGGGCATGGAGCCTTGTCCGTAAGCGGTCGACAGCAGGTAAAGAAAGCTGTTTGTCCGCTTTTCGTCGTTGGCGGTGAAGTGCGCCTTGTGAATGCCGCTGTTGTCCGAAGCCACATCCAGCAGCTTATTGTCGTAAAACTCTATTCCCATTTTTTCCGCCAGACGCTGTCCTATTTCGCGCCCGCCGCTGCCGTATTGTCTTGAAATGGTGATGATTTTGTTAGCCATAGTGCAAGCCCCCTTATTATATAATTGGATTTTACTCCTGTAAAATCAACAATTCTGTCTTACCTATATTATACCATACATCGAATGGTTTGTCACATCTTTTCACAAATTTTTTTGAGCGCATTTTTGATTTTTGGATATTTTCACAAGAAACGCGTTTTGTTTTGAACATAATCAACAAGCATCGCACACGCAAATTTTATGTTGTAAGCTGCTTATAGGCTTCGGGTCTTCTGTCGCGGAAAACGCCCCAGCTCATGCGCAGCTCCGCGAGAGCGTCAAGGTCAAGCTCCTGCGAGAGCACACAGTCAGATTCCCTGTCGGCGCTCTGAAGCAGAGCGCCTGTGCCGTCGGTGATGAAGCTGCTTCCGTAAAAGGTGAGCGAGCTGCTTTGGCGGGAGTTGTCCTCGTCGGGGATTACCCGCTCTGTTCCCGTGCGGTTGGCGGCTATAACGGGCATGAGGTTCGCTGCGGAATGCCCCTGCATACAGCGCCGCCAGTGCGGCATACTGTCGCACTCAATTATCGGCTCGCTGCCTATCGCGGTGGGATAAAGCAGCAGCTCCGCACCCATAAGCGCCATACAGCGCGCGGCTTCGGGAAACCACTGATCCCAGCATATCCCAACGCCAACCCTGCCGAATTTTGTATCCCATACCTTAAAGCCCGTATTGCCGGGGGTAAAGTAGAATTTCTCCTGATAAAAATGATCGTCGGGGATATGAGTTTTGCGGTAAACTCCGAGAATTTCCCCGTCCGCGTCTATCATGGCTATGCTGTTGTACAGCACGGTGTTGTCCCTCTCAAAAAAGCTTATGGGCAGAACAACGCTAAGCTCCTTTGCCGCGGCTTTGAAATGCCTTACGGCGGGATTTTCCGCTAAGGGTAGCGCCAGTTTATAGCTGTCGTAGCGCCGCTCCTGACAGAAATACCAATTTTCGAAAAGCTCGGGCAGAAGTATGACGTTAGCGCCCTTCGCGGCGGCTTCTCTGACAAGACCGTCCGCTTTTTCAATGGATTTTTCGGGCGTCTCGGGTATTGACATCTGCACGGCGGCAACTGTGATTTTTCGCATTATAAATCTCCTTATCTGAAAAATTTTTCCGCACCGGCGAACTCCGTTCGCCTACCGCGCCGACAAAGCTCCGTTTCACTCCGCTTTCTCGGCTTGTTGCGGAAAAATTCCTGCGGGGACGAAGCGTTGATCTTGGCGGGCGCAGCTATTTTATACGGCGCTGTACAGGCTTTGCGGAGCGTGATTTTCCCCCGCTTTATATTCGGTGTGAGTGAGCGCTTTTCCGCTTACGGCGGCTTGTATCATTTTCTTGGATAAATCCGCGACGTCCTCCGCTTCAAGCGCCTTTTCGACTTCAAGCCAGACTACCTCGCTGTTTTCGTTGTGGTCGGAGCGGGCTTCTCCGCTTATGTATTCCGCGCGGAATACAACATACCAATCATGCATATTAAAGCGGATACCGACTATTTCAACAGGATCGGCGGTTATGCCCGTTTCTTCCATTAGCTCACGTTTGACAGCTTTCTCGGGAGTTTCGCCGTGCTGAATATATCCCCCGGGTATGATCAGCTTCCCCTTGCCTGCGCCGTAGGTGTGCCGTGCCAGCAGAACTTTTCCGTCTTTTATCACAACTCCCGCTGCGGATTTCTCCCAGTTTGTGTTTTCTTCCGACATTTTCTTCCCCCGCTATAATGCAAATTCCATAAGCCCCACCGCAAACGGCAGGTGCTCATATTTTTCAGTGCCGATATGTTTAAATCCGTTTGACAGATACCACTGCTTCAATATCGCGCTTTCTTCGATAAAACTAAGAATAAGTGTGGTCGCGCCCGCTTCCCTTGAACGTTTTTTCGCGTCGTCAAGCATCGTTTTTCCGCAGCCGCAATGCCGTCGTTCGGGAATTACCGCAAGATTATGCAGCTCATACCGCCCGCCGCCTTTATCCGACAAGGAATAATACCCAACAAGCTCTTCCTTGTCCCAAAGCCCGAACATCATAAATCCCCATTCCCAAAAATTATTCAGCTTTTCTATTTTCATGAAGCTTGTGTGACCGGGGCAGTTTTGCTCGGTAAACCCGAGATCACGTGCGACTGTTTCAAAGCTTTTGTGAATAACTTCAAGACATAGCGGGAGCTGTTCTTTTTCTATCATTACGATATCCATTATAGACCTCCGAAAATCGGTATCTGCTGTGTAATGCAGTGGATATTTCCTCCGCCTATCAGAATATCCCGCGCGTATATCGGGATAATTTTCCTGTCGGGAAAAAGCTCCGCCAGCTTTTCACGAGCCGGCTCGTCGGCGGGATCGCCGAAAAACGGCATTATCACCGCGCCGTTGGAAATGTAAAAATTCACATAAGAAGCAGCAAGGCGTTCACCCTCCGTCCTTGTCGGCTGAAAATCCATTGTGTCCAGTCCCTCGCACTCCTCGGCGGTTATCGTGACGGGAGCGGGACAATTCAGCCTGTGTATTTTAAAGGGTCTGCCCTTGGCGTCGGTCGAATTCGACAGAATGTCATAGCATGATTTTGACAACTCATACTGTGGGTCGGATTTGTCCTCTGTCCATGCCAGCACAACCTCGGCGGGGCGCACAAAGGCGCAGATGTTATCAACGTGCTCGTTGGTCTCGTCGTTGTATATTCCGCGCTTCAGCCATATCACCTTTTGCACGTTAAGGCATTCCATCAGCTTGCGCTCTATCTCTTCCTTTGTCATATCGGGATTTCGTCCCGCACTTAAAAGACAAGCTTCCGTGGTGATACAGGTGCCCTCGCCGTCGACGTGTATCGATCCTCCCTCAAGAACAAAGCCGCTCATATCATACATATCCTTTTCGTAGAGGTCGCACAGCTTGCGCGCCATTTTATCGTCTTTATCCCACGGGAAATACAAGCCGTCATCCAAGCCTCCCCACGCGTTGAAGCTCCAGTTTATCCCGCGTATCTCGCTGCCGTCTGTAACAAAGGTCGGAGCGTAATCCCTTGCCCAAGCGTCGTCAGAGGACATCTCTACAACCCTAATATGCGGC
The DNA here is from genome assembly GCA_910587135.1 of uncultured Oscillospiraceae bacterium. GTDB lineage: Bacteria > Bacillota > Clostridia > Oscillospirales > Ruminococcaceae > CAG-115. The sequence goes on along the minus strand of CAJULF010000011.1, from coordinate 47,301 downwards.
GGGAGCATACGGCGGGCGTTTTCATACTGCTTTTCACTTGCGCAGACGGTCACGCGCTCGCTTTCGGCGATAGCCTCGCAGACCCGCACAAAAGCCTTTCGCGCGGCATAGCCGCCGTACTGCCACGAATCCGAGCGCTCCGGGAAAATAAGTATGCAGCCGTAGTGCGGCGAAAACTCCGCGGGCATATAAAAGCCGTCTGCGGTTGGGGTGGATCGTATTATGTTCACATGATCGTCCTTTCTGATTAAAAAAAATTTCAAAAATTCCGCTATGCATACTCCGTGTCACTTCGTTCCGCTTCGCATACTTAGCGGAATCCGCGTGCGTTTGCGTTCGCAAACGCACGACTTTTTGAAATTTCATGCGCCGACATTGCGTGACAATAGGCTTTATATACAGATTGACCTAAAGCGGATTATTTTAATAAATTCATGTAAGGCGTTATGCCGCTGTTTTTTGGAACGAAGTTTTGCTGCGGCGACATTGCGCTGCTCTTATTATAACATATCTTACTTCAAAAATCAATTGTTTCATATCAACAGGCCCTTTGTGAAATATTCACAAAAACAAGCCGAAAAATCTGCCGTTAATATGGCACGACAAATATTGACAAGCATTTGGAAGTATGATATAATGTGAAAGTAGTAACACGGCTACATAATAATTAAATTTTTAACGGAGGTTTTGGGAATGGATAATAAAACAATGTCTATACTCGGTCTTGTATTGGCTTTTATTGTGCCGATCGCGGGTGTAATCATCTCTGCTATTGCGCTTAACAAGATGAAGCAGTCCGGCGTTGAGGAGGGCAAGGGTCTTGCTATGGCGGGACTTATCATCGGTATCGTTATAATGGCTATCGGCGTTATCGCTTCTGTTTGCATGGTCTGCATGGCAGGCGTTGTTGCCGCAGGTTCCGGCTATTGATTAAAGGCTTTATACGCATTTGCCCCGTCCAAAAGGACGGGGTGTTTCATTTTTTGGACAATTTCGGGAGGTTTATGTATTTTTCACAAAAAAACTCGCTTTGTTTTATACAGTACCAATATGCGACAAATATTGACAAGCCAAAAATAATATGTTATAATTAAGATCAAGATGTAAGAGATCAGATAAGAAGTGACTGCTTGAATTTTTATAAAAAGCCCGTCCGTTGTTTCTAACCTCTTACCTCTGAATTATCTTATTTCCAAATGGGAGGTTAGTAATATGACAGCAAAGAATATGTCAATCACAGCGCTTGTTTGCGGTATTGTCGGCATCGTCGGCTCCTTTATCCCTTATGTTGGATACGTTGCTCCGCTGGCGGCTATCGCGGGTATCGTTTTCGGCGCGCTGGCATTAAATCGTATTAAGCAGGGAGAGGATACCGATTCCAAGACGCTGGCTATGGTCGGCTTCATACTCGGTATAGTTTCCACCGCTTTCAGCGTTCTTATGGTTGCGTGCGCGCTCTGTGTTGTTTGCGCGGCTATGGGTATCGCGGCGAGCGGCATGTAAGATCAATTACTTAACGCGTGTTCCGCCCCGATATGGGGCGGGATTTTTTTGGAGGTATGAAATGACAAAAAAATATGCAAACCTCGCTCTGATATATGCTGTTGCAGCAATGGTGTTCGGGGTTTTTTACCGCGAATTCACAAAATTTCAGGGCTTTGAGGGGGAAACAAACCTGTCCGTAATGCATACGCACTATTTTATGCTGGGAATGTTCTTCTTCCTAATCCTTATGCTTATCGAAAGATCCTTTGCCTTTTCGGACAAGCGCACGGCGATCACCATAATAATTTATCAGGTCGGACTGAATATAACGGGCGCGGCGTTTCTTGCGCGCGGAATATTGCAGGTAACGGTACAGAATCCGGCGCGCAGCTATGACGCTTCGATCTCGGGTATAGCGGGAATAGGGCATATTATCATGGGCGGCTGCATTATTCATTTTCTGATAAAAATCAGGAAAAGCGCGGCGGCAAAGGTAAATCAATAAGAAATTTATTCAACTTTCACAAAAACCGCTGTTCTTTTTTTGAAGCTCTGCGGTAATGAGCGTTATTGACAAGTGCGCCGTTATGTGATATAATATAAAAAGTACAAATTAACGCCAACCCTGCCCAAGATAGGGCGGGGTTGATTTTATAAAGGAGCGGAAAAATGTTTCCCGGTTTTACAATATTTGGCAAGTTTATCAGCAGCTATTCCCTTTGTGCGCTGGCGGGGATATTCACTGCGTGCCCGCTATCGATACATTGGTACAAAAAGCGCGGCGGCAGCGATATCAGTATGATAAACGTGTATCTTTTCGGCGCTATCGGCGTTTTTTTCGGAATGCATATCCTTTTCGGAATTACTAATATACCGTACTGGCATATTCTGGGCGAGGCAGCGGACTTCAAGGATTTTATCATGAAATTCGCGACGCTTTTCGGCGGCTCGGTGTTCTACGGCGGACTGCTGGGCGGACTGCTCGCGGGTGGGATATCGGCAAAGGTTCAGAAGCTGTCGGCGGGGCTTGTTACGGATTGTGCCGCTCCCGCGCTGGCGCTGTTTCACTGCTTCGGAAGAATCGGCTGCTTTCTGGGCGGCTGCTGCTACGGCGTGGAAAGTGAGCATGGCGTTGTCTTCACGGATTCCCTTATAGAAAGCGCAAATGGCGTACCGAGAGTGCCCGTTCAGCTTTATGAGGCGGTGTTTGAGCTTGCTCTGTTTTTTGCGCTTTGGGCGCTTCTGAATAAGGGGGTGCTGAAAAATCGTCTGCTGCTCGTGTACCTTTTTTCATACGCGGTGGGACGGTTTATTCTGGAATTCTGGCGCGGCGACGAATATCGCGGATTTCTTTTCGGTTTGTCTACATCGCAGGTAGTAAGCATTTTGGTGTTCGTTGTATCTGCGGTGTTGTTTATCGTTAAGCCGAAAAAGAAAGCGGAGAGCGCTTGATAAACCTGCAATGATGTTATGTGAACGAAAAAGGCAAATCCGCCTGACGCTTAGGGAACATTGATTTCAGCAGGCGGCGCTCCGTTAAAGCGGCAGGAAAACTTCCCTATAAAAACCGAGCGGATATATACCCGAAGAGTTTTGCGGGCATTGGAAAAGGCTGCATAAGCTGAGAATGCGGTTTTTTTTCTTACAAAAAGAAGATATTTGCGCGATTCGGAGGAATTATACGGGATTTACAATATAGACGGTGATTCGAGGGAACTCGGAATTTTCAGCACACATATTGACAGAAGCGTATGGGCGGCTGTACGGCTGATATGAGTTTTGACAGTGTGCCCAATGAGCTTTCCTATTTTGGGGAGCGGTGACTTTTTACAGGGAGGTTTGCCATGAAATTCGGAAAAAGGCTTTTGGCGGTGATTCTGGCGGGGGCGCTGCTTACGGGCTGCACGAACGTTGAGATTTCGGATAATCCCGTAGGTATGGGAGATAGCTCCGAGATAATGAGCGGCATGGATATGTCGGAAACGGATATCGGTGAAAGCTCCGAATCCGCGGGGTCGGAGTATGCGGCAAGCGGGGAAAGCGAAGCATATGATAGCTTACCCGAGGAAACCGACGGCGATGATTCGGGCAGTCTTGAAAGTTCTAATGAGCGGGAAGCTGCCAATACATCCGATGTCGATAACAGCGTTTCGGGGGCGGTCGGTGTCGTAACTTCCGCTGTAACGGAAGGCAGCACGGTTTCCGTTTACGACGGCAGTGCGCCTGTTCAGACAAGCGCGGGCAGCTCCGATAAAAAGCCCGACAGCACCGCCGCAAAACCGACGGTCGTGACGGTCGGGAACGGCAAGCTCTCGGAAAAAGGAAGCGGCAGAGAGGGCAGCACAGGCAAGGGAAGCTACAATTACGGCGAGGCTCTGCAAAAGGCGCTTATCTTCTATGAGCTTCAGCGCAGCGGGGATATCGATGAGAAAACCGCCCGCTGCAACTGGCGTGGCGATTCGGGAATGAACGACGGGGCAGATGTGGGGCTTGACCTTACAGGCGGGCTTTACGACGCGGGCGATAACGTTAAATTCAATCTTCCCATGGCGTATACCGCAGCTATGCTCGCGTGGAGCGTTTACGAGGACAGGGACGCTTACGAAAAGAGCGGTCAGCTTGAGTATGCCTTGGGGAGCATAAAGTGGATAAACGACTATCTTATAAAATGCCACCCGAGCAAGGATGTGTATTATTATCAGGTGGGCGACGGCAATGCGGACCACAGTTGGTGGGGAGCGGCGGAGGTAATGCATATGAACCGTCCGTCCTTTAAGGTGGACAGGAACAGTCCCGGGTCTACGGTCACGGCGGAGGCTGCCGCGGCTCTGGCTTCCTGCGCGGCAGTTTATAAGGATATAGACAGCGTATATGCCGATGAGTGCCTTACCCATGCAAAGCAGCTTTACGAGTTTGCGGAAAGCGCAAAGAGCGACAGCGGCTACACTGCCGCGAATGGCTTCTACAACTCATGGAGCGGCTTTTACGACGAGCTGAGCTGGGCGGGAATGTGGCTGTATATCGCCACGGGCGACAAAAATTATCTGGAGAAGGCAAAGCAGTATGAGGCGAATTCGGGCGGAAACTACAAGTGGACGCTCTGCTGGGACGACAAGTGGGCGGGGGTGGTCTGCCTGCTGGCTATCGAAACAGGCGAACAGGTTTATAAGGATAAGATACAGAAAAATCTTGACTGGTGGACTGTCGGCACGGGCGGAGAGCGTGTTGCATATTCCCCTGAGGGGCTGGCGTGGCTGGATAGCTGGGGTTCGCTGAGATACTCCACAACGGCGGCTTTTCTGGCGGGAGTTTACGCAGACTATAAGGGCTGTCCCGCGGATAAGGCAAAGATCTATTCGGAGTTCTGCGAGAAGCAGATAAACTACGCGCTTGGCAGCACGGGCAGGAGCTTTGTGGTGGGCTTTGGTGAGAATCCCCCCGAGCACCCGCACCACCGCACCGCGCAAGGCTCGTGGTGTGACAACATGAACGAGCCGAATTATCACCGCCACACACTGTATGGGGCACTGGTGGGCGGCCCGGACGCTTCGGACGGCTATACGGATTCCGTGAGCGACTACAACAAGAACGAGGTAGCCTGCGACTACAACGCGGGTTTTGTGGGAGCGCTCGCGAAGCTGTACGGCAAGTACGGTGGGCAGACGATAAAGGACTTCGGCGCGATAGAGCCTGTGGGCGAGGAGATGTACGTTGAGTACAACACCAACGCGCAGGGCGGCGGCTTCACAGAGATAAAAGCGGTCGTTTACAACACAACGGCTTGGCCCGCGAGAAGCTCGGAAAATCTTGAATTAAGGTATTTTGTCGACCTGTCGGAGCTTTATTCGGCGGGAAAGTCCGCCGCGGATGTCACGGTTTCACTCAACTACAACCAGGGCGCGAAGTACGCGGGTATCTTTGAGTGGAATAAGGCGAAGAACATCTATTATATCTCGTTGGATTTCAGCGGCGCGGATATCTACCCCGGCGGTCAGAGCGCATACCGCTGCGAGGTTCAGTTCCGCATGGCTGCTGAGGGCTGGAGCGCGGACAATGATCCCTCGTATAAGGAGCTTGTCGGCTCTAACGGAGGCTCTATGGTAAGGGCGAAAAGCGTGGGTCTGTACGAAAACGGAAAGCTGATTTACGGTACGAAGCCTGACGGAAAATTCACGGGCGCCGCGGTTGAAAACAGCGGAAATAACGGCGGCAGCGGAAATTCGGGCAGCTCTCAGAATACGGGTAATAACAATTCCTCAAACAGCTCGGAAAATAGCACCGTCAACAGCGCAAGCCAAACAGGGCAGAAGCCGTCATCTTCAAACGGCGGTCTGTCGGTATCACTCAATCAGCAGTCGGCAAGCGGAAACGGCAACACGGTGCAGTTCACGCTGGATATAACCAACGGCACGGGAGCGGCGATAGACCTCTCAAAGCTGGAAATAGACTACTTCTTTACCGCGGACGGCAGCAGCGACCTAAATTTCTGGTGCGACTACTCCGCGCTGACGGGGGACAGCTACGCGGCTCTTACCGACAGTGTAAAGGGGAGTTTTTCCAAGGCGAGCGGCGATAACTGTGACACAAAATGCGCGATAACATTCGGTTCGGGCAGCCTGCCGAGCGGGGGCGGGCTTACCGTTCAGGTGCGGATAACCCGCGCGGACTGGTCGGATTTCAATCTTGGAAACGACTATTCGGCAGGCAATGCGGAGCATATTTATATTCTGAATAACGGCAAGGCTGTTTTCGGCATGAAACCGTGAGCGGGGGACGGATAAATGGCAAAAAAAGCGGCTGAAAAACCTATACCGCGCATATTCCGTAAGCCTATGATACCCGCGTCGGTGCTTCTGGCGCTGGATATATTGACGCTGGCAGCAGCGGCGGTGCTCAACGCGGTTCACGGGCATATTACCGAGCGGTATTTTTACGCGGACGGCGTTGTTTCGCGCAGTAATCCCTATTCGTGGTTCGGGATTGCTGCGGCGGTTCTTATGGTTATAGCGGCAGCGGTAACGGCTGTTATTATAGCGGGGGGATTTCTCGCGCGAGAGCGGGGAAGCTTCGACCTTGTTTTTGAAATAGTGGCGGCGGTTCTGCTGCTGGCTCTTTCCGCGGGAGCGGCAGGCTTCTCTGTTTATATCGTGAACGGAGAGCAGCCCCGAAATATCACCTACACATCGTTCACCGATGAAGAAAACCGCCTTGTTTTCGCAGAGGAACAGTACCGCTCCGAGAATCTGCTGAAAATATACTTGGTTAAGGAAGCCTCCGAGCCTGAGGGCGAGTGTGTAAGGCTGGTGTGCGTGGAGCTAAAGGAGCTTTCACAGGGAAATGCCGAGGAGCGCTACACTATAAAGTATATCACCGAAAGTGCCTTGCTGGTCACCTTTTCGGACGGAACGGCGTACCGCACACTGGAATTGACGATATAACATTCTTTTGCCGCCCGCAGTTTTGTGGGCGGCTTTGTTACAGGCGGGTTATGTCCAGTTTGAGTTTTTCCGCATAATTGACGGTATAGAATGTACCACCGTTGTTTTCGCGCAGATAGCAGATAAGGTATGCACTGTTGTTCACCAAGTGACGATTTCGGTCAATCATACAGCAAGAGGTGTACTTTGGCGACAGAACCCTTATTTTGTCCGCACTGTCGAGAATATCGCAGTATCTTTGCCTCTGTTCGCCGTTCCATTTCAGCGTTTGCTGTTCGGGCGGGCAGGGGAGTACAAGAACCAGCCTGATATGTGGGTAATCCTCTTTTAATTCAAGCACTGTTTCCTCGGCAAGTATGTCAAAGCCCAAAGCGCCGCCCGCTCCAAAAAATACTACTCCCCGCTCAATATGTTCTACCACGGCTGACTTTAGCCGTGTTTTTAATTCCCTGCAATCCTTTGGCAGTTTGCGGTGACCCGAAAAACAAGCTACTTTTGATTTGTTGACCATTTACTGACTCCTTTGTTATAAGAAAAATAATGCGTCATTTTACCACCATTATACCACTGTTTCTGTTTTTATGCAATATTTTCACTATAATAAAGTTATATTAATGTTATAATGGTGAAATTGAGGTGAATATTATGGAGGAAAAACTTCTTAGGTATACATTACGAATGGATAGATATTTATTTCAGAAATTTCGTTATGTAGCCGAATATGAGGGGCGTTCCGCCAACAGGGAAATAGAGCAGATGTTGAAAAAGCGCATTGAAGAATTTGAAAAGGAGCACGGGGAGATCATACTTTCCGAAAAGAAGCAGTGATTGAGCAAGTGAGCGTTATGGCTATTTAAAGCTTATCGGCAGATTGATTAAAAAATGCTTGATAAACATAATGTTGCAGCCAACCATGAAGCTCATTACGCAAATGGTCAGAAAATTGTTTTTATCAGCAAAAAAACACCGCAATAGGGTTTAAAATGAACAGAATAAGGATTTTGCGTGAAGAACGCGGTATAAACCAACAAAGGCTCGCGGCTGAACTGAATGTCACACAGGCAATGATAAGCAAATACGAGCTTGAAATATCGGAATCAGATTTAAATACGATACGTCGAATCGCGGAATTTTTTGGCGTTTCATCTGATTATCTGCTTGAAATAAGCGACGAAAAAATCAGCGTTTCATCATTTGGACTTTCAGAAGCGGAAAGGGAAATACTTTTTGGATTCAAACGCCTTAACACTATACAGAAAGCAAAACTGCAAGCATATTTACAAGGATTGCTTCAAGAGTGAAAAGAGGCGTGATATGGATTTGTGAAAGCGTATAAAAGAGCTGCGTGAGCTAAGGGCATTACACGTTATCGTTAAACATAAATCACAGGTATTTCGGGACATCATATCAAGGGAATTGAGGAAGGCTCACGTCAGCTAACCATTGATACACTATTGATATTACCGCTTAGCGTAACGCTTTCTGAGCATTTTAACGAGGGAGAATGCTTGTACCTTTCCGAAAAGGAACGAAAATTGATAGAGAATTATCGAACAATGTCAAATGAAATAGCGGACGCTCTGCTTATAATTAGTGAGGCACATAAAAATAAAAAATTTATCCCCCTTTATCAAGGGGGGATACAGTCTGTAGAAAAAGCCTATTGACAACGCAATGTCGGCGCATGAAATTTCAAAAAGTACACATTTGCCGAAAGGCAAATGTGTACGGTTTCCGCAGTCGCGCAGAGCGAAACGAAGTGAAGCGGAGCGTGAGTGCGGAAATTTTGAAATTTTTTTAAATAATTAGCCTTAGGTCAACCTTTATATAAAAACTGAATTATCCCCCTCTGCCAAAGGGGGATAATAATTTGAGTTTCAGGAGAAATTATTTTGATTTGATACCGTCAAATCTGTACATTATCAGCGGGATAAGCACCAACTGGAGAGCTATACCGATAAGACCCGCGGTGATACTTGTCCAGATAACCGCAACGCCTATCTTATCATAGTCGAAAGCGCAGACCGCAAGGCATATCGCGCCCGCGCGGACAGCTCTTCCCGCAACCTGCGTAATAAGCACCTTTAACACGGTGGGTATATTCACGCTTCTGAGCGCTCCCGCAGCAAGTCCGTAAACACAAAGCTCTATCATCATAAAGGGGAGAATCCCCGCCGCGGGCATGGTGGTCAGCAGCGAGCTGAGCAGCGGAGCGGCAAGTCCCGCTGCTGCTCCCGCGAAAGGTCCAGCCATAAGCCCCACAAGCATTATCGGCAGGTGCATGGGCAGGAATATCTCGCCCAAAGACGAGCCCAAACCCGTTGAAGCACCGAGAATATGAAGTATCTGCGGTAACGCTATCGCCGCAACTACGGCGGAAAGTCCCGCCAATATCTGTGCCTTTACCGAAAGGCGCTGTTTGGTTTTCGCAATTGTGTTCATTGTCTGTTCTCCTTTCTAATTATGTGCAAGTTTTTCCGAGAAGTCCGCCATGGCTTCCGATATCTTTATTTGCTGCGGACAGACCGCTTCGCAGCTGCGGCAGCCGATACACGCAGATGGCTTTTTATCGTCCGGAACAGCCATAAGAGCCATGGGTGCAATAAATCCGCCATGCGTGAAGCAGTGCTCATTATACAGCGCGATAAGCGACGGAATATCCAGACCCTGCGGGCAGTGAGTCGTGCAGTAGCGGCAGGCGGTGCAAGGGAGAGATATCTTCTCTATACGCTTGTCGGCGATATCCAGAATGGTGTCCATTTCCTTGTCCGAAAGCGGCTTATCCTCGGAAAAAGTCCTGATGTTTTCCTTGAGCTGCTCAAAGTTGGACATTCCCGAAAGCGTAAGCTTTACCGCGGGCAGCGACTGCAAAAATCTGAAAGCCCACGCGGGTATGCTCTCCTCGGGACGCAGTTCCTTAAGCCGCGCAAACTCCTCATCGGACATCTTAGCAAGCTCTCCTCCGCGCAGCGGCTCCATGACCCATACGGGTATTTTTCGGGACTTAACGAGATAAACCTTTTCCTTGGCGTTCTGGAATGCCCAGTCTATGTAGTTGAGCTGTATCTGGCAGAACTCCATATGCTCCCCGTAAGCGTCCAGAAAGCGCTTCATAATTTCCACGCTGCCGTGTGCAGAAAAGCCCAGGTGCTTTATTCTGCCGTTTTCCTTCTGCTTGATGAGGTAGTCGAAAATACCGTATTTGGGGTCAAGGTATTGTTCGATATTCATCTCGCAGACATTGTGGAAGAGGTAAAAATCAAAATAATCGACCGCGCATTTTTCGAGCTGCTTTTCAAAAATCTCTTCCACCTTGTCCATGTTGGACAGGTCGTATCCCGGGAATTTTGAAGCCAGATAAAAGCTTTCGCGCGGGTATTTTGAAAGAATCCTGCCGATAACCGTTTCCGACATGCCCGCATGATATCCCCACGCCGTGTCAAAGTAATTTATACCGTTTTTGATGGCATAGTCCACCATCTCGGCGGTCTTCTCCTCGTCGATCTCCGCGTCGTTTCCGTTCTTTACGGGAAGCCGCATACAGCCCAGTCCGAGAGTTGACAGTTTAATGTCCTGAAAATCCTTATAAAGCATTGTGTTCGACCTTCTTTCTTGATTATTTCGGAGCAACTTGTTCCCCTTTTAACATTATAACTCTTATTTTTTAAAAAGTCAAATACTTTATCAGCATTTTAAATTTTTTGGCAATTCTATCAAAAATTGAGCGGTATTTTTTATATATGTGGATTACAACGTATTATGTAATACCCGCAAACGCCGCGGCGGGTATCGCGGAAAAAATGCAGCCTTTACCGAGGGAGCAGGTCATCACCATTATAATAATGAAGTCCGGTATCGCCTTTGTGACCAGCACTTAGCAGTCCCCGAGTATTCCGTCGCGTATAGCCCCTAATATCGCCATAGCGCCTATGCACACAGTGAGCGAGGCGGTGACGAATCCGTTTACAAAGCACTTGTCCTTTGCGTTGCCCGCCTTGATCTTGAGCCATTCCCCGAAGCGCCCGAAAAGCAGCCCGCGCAATCCGCCTATGATTATCGCGGCGGTGTTTATTATCGTTCCCGGTTCCGGCAATATATTCCCTTTTTCGTCCGCTTTTAGCCTTGAATATTATAACTTAGATCGTCTGATTTGTCAAGATTTTATTACACAAAAACCGCTTGATTGTATCTGTTTGATGGTGTATAATAAAATAGGGATTTTTCCGATCCCTTGCATTTATAATTTTACGCGGAAAACGCGCTTCATTTGCCATTCGGCAAATCGCGATTTTTTGAAATTTAATTCGCCAACGTTGCGTTGTCAATAGGCTTTTTTCAGCTTGTATATAAGGTTGACCTAAAGCGGATTATTTAAAAAAATTTCAAAATTTCCGGCAGCCATGCACATTTGCCATTTGGCAAATGTGCACTTTTTGAAATTTGATGCGCCGACATTGCGTTGCCAATAGGCTTTTTTTACAAGCTGCCGCCGCACTTTATGAGTGCGGCGGCTATACTTATATACCTTGATGTTATTCCGTTTCCTCGCCGGCTGTTTCATCTTCCTCGGGGATAACTATCTCCCGCTTTGCGGCTTCCATCTCCCGTTTTCCGGAGAAGATAAGCACCGCAAGATCCGCGACAGCGTCTACCAGGAATGATATCCCGATAAATGTCCATATAGCCTGTGACACTCCAAAGGGATTAGTAAAGATTATCACCGCGAGCACGATCGAAACGACCGCTCCGCCTGCCGCGATATACCATCTTTTCATCTTAAGCCGCAGCATATCCACCGTCCATTGCAGACGAATAATTCCCGTAAACAGGATAACTATGCCGTGTATCACCGTAAGCAGCGGGAACGCGTCGATAAACCACTGGGTGTTCAGCGCGCAGAACAGTCCGACCAGAAGCGCACAGCAGCCCTTTAACAGCCCCTGTCCCTTTTGCGCTTCCTCCGGCTCGGAACGGAAATACTGCAATATAAACATCAGTCCGACTGCCGCGAGAAGCACTCCCACAACAGTAACAAACACCGTTGCAAAGCCTATGGGGTTTACCAGCAGGACAACTCCCACCGCCGCCTCAAACAACAATAATATCAGCTTGCCGATAGCAAAATTAAGCCTGCTCATGCATTTTCTCCTTAGCGTTCTCAGTTACGGTTACTTACTTGATAACTCTTACCGAAATAACGTTAGCCGCTTCCATCAGCTTGGACTCTATGCCGGTGGTGTTGCCCGAAACGTCAAGGCAGGTGTACGCATAGTCCTTCTTGGATTTGCTCATCATATTCTCGATGTTAAGACCGGCTGCGGAAACGGGAGCGGTAAGGCTGTTGATAACGCCCTCTACATTCTTGTGGATTACGCATATCTTCGCGCTTCCGCTTATCGTCATTTCCACGTTGGGGAGATTTACGGAGTTTTTGATATTTCCGTTTTCTATATAGTCCATTATCTCCTTGACCGCCATGACCGCGCAGTTATCCTCACTTTCGGGAGTGGAAGCTCCGAGGTGAGGCAGAGCTACTACGCCATCCACGCCGATAAGCGCGTCCGTCGGGAAGTCGGTGACATAGCAAGCCATTCCGCCGTTATTCAGCGCGTCGATAATAGCCGTTTCGTCAACCAGAGCGTCGCGGCTGAAATTAAGCAGACGGACGTTCTTTTTCATTGAAGCGATGACATCCGCGTTTATCATACCCTTGGTGTCGGGCAGAAGCGGAACGTGCAGGGTGATGTAATCGCACTGCTCGAATATCTCTTTGTTGCTCTTTACATAGTGAACCTTGCCCGACAGCTTGAGCGCTCCGTCTACCGAAAGGAACGGGTCTGCGCCGTAAACGTCCATACCGAGCGCCGCTGCGGCGTTCGCCACCAGAATACCGATAGCTCCCAGACCGATAACGCCGAGCTTCTTGCCCATAATTTCGGGGCCCGCGAACTGGCTTTTGCCCTTTTCGACCAGCTTTCCTACCTCGTCGCCCTTACCCTTGAGGGTTTTTATCCAATCCAGCGAAGCGGGTATCTTGCGTGAGGACATCAGCAGCGCAGCGATAACAAGCTCTTTTACCGCGTTTGCGTTCGCGCCGGGGGTGTTGAATACAACAACGCCCTTTTCGCTGCACTTGTCAATGGGGATATTATTAGTGCCCGCGCCCGCTCTCGCGATAGCGAGAAGATTGTCGCCGAGCTCCATATCATGCATAGCCGCCGAGCGCACCAGAATCGCGTCGGGGTTCTTTACATCATCGCCGAAAGCGTACTTGGACTTGTCCATCAAGTCCGTGCCGCAAGCGGCTATTTTATTTAATGTTTGTATATTGTACATTGTTAATCTCCTTATTTAAAAAGAATTTTCCGCACCGCTGCCAACGGCGCTTCGCATCATTGGTGACAGCCCGCCGTGAACGCTCCGTTCCGCTTTTCTCCACTGCGCTTCCATAGCGGCTTGCGGAAGATCTTATGCGTAGACGTTGTGCCGCTGCTTGCTTTACGCTGCTTTACTGCGCGAGCGGGACGCTGCTGTCGGATTTCGGTTCGGCACGTTTAGTTTTTCTTATCAACGACGGTAACAACAGGTTTCCCGTCCGGGTCGAGCAGCGGAGTAAGTCCGCCCGCATAGCCGGCTTGACAGAACATATAATTTATACCCGTGACCTTATCCACAAAAACGTCTATCTGGCTTGAAGTAAGCCCGTTACCCTGCGAATAAACTTTTACAAATCTGTCTTCAACCTTAGCCATAGTTTTCTCCGTATCAGCCGTTCTCTTCCTCAAACTTCTTCATGAAAGCCACCAGCTTTTCAACGCCCTCGATAGGCATAGCGTTGTAAATAGACGCTCTCATGCCGCCGACGGTTCTGTGACCCTTAAGGTTCTCAAAGCCCGCCGCCTTTGCCTCCTTGACAAATTTTGCGTCAAGTTCCTCGTTGCCCGTAACAAAGGGAACATTCATCAGCGAGCGATCCTCGGGAACTACCGTGCCCTTGAACAGCTTGCTGGAGTCGAGGAAATCATACAATATCTTGGCTTTCTTCTCGTTGTGAGCCTTCATAGCCTCCAGTCCGCCCATCTTCTTTATCCACTTGAATACCTTGCCGCAGATATAGATTCCATAGCAGGGGGGAGTGTTGTAAAGCGAATCGTTATCCGCCTGGGTCTTCCACTTAAGCATGGTGGGAGTGCCGGGGAGAACGTCATCAGTGATGAGATCCTCACGAATAATGGCGATAACAACACCCGCGGGACCTACGTTCTTCTGAACGCCGCCATAGATTACGCCGTACTTTGTCACGTCAACCGGCTCTGACAGAAAGCAGGAGGAAACATCCGCCACGAGAATGTGCCCCTTGGTGTCGGGAAGATTCTTGAATTTTGTACCGTAGATAGTGTTGTTCTCGCAGATGTAAACATAGTCCGCGTCCTCGGGGATATCAAGATTCGAGCAGTCGGGGATATAAGAAAATGTCTTGTCCGCGGAGGAAGCCACCGCGACAGCCTCGCCGTATATCTGTGCCTCCTGGTAAGCCTTCTTTGCCCACTGACCCGTGATGATATATGCAGCCTTTTTGTTTTTCATCAGATTCATCGGAACAGCCGCGAACTGCTGAGAAGCGCCGCCCTGCAAAAACAGCACCTTGTAGTTGTCGGGAATGTTCATCAGATCTCTGATATCCTGCTCCGCGGTCTTGATTATCTCGTCATATGCCTTCGACCGGTGGGACATCTCCATGACCGACATACCCGTGCCTTTGTAATCCAGCATTTCATCCGCCGCTTCTTTAAGTACTTCCTCGGGCAGAACAGCGGGACCCGCGCTGAAATTGTAAACTCTCATTTGTTGTTTCCTCCTGAATTGTCAGATATTTTCTGAGGAAGTAAGATGTGAGAGGTAAGAGGTAAGAACCCTCTTTCCCGAAAATTCTTACGTCTTACATCTTACCCCTTACTTCTAACAGCATACATTTATATTATAAGCTAATTTTGCCAATCTGTCAAGCGGGTAAAGCATATAGTAAACGATTTTTTGCAATAAAAACCGCTCTGTGCTTTCGCATTGAGCGGTTTTCGGTTATTGCCGGTATCAATCGCGCAGGGATAAGTTCTGCCGTAGCCGCGGTAAATGTCCGAGTTCCCAACGTTGAACTCTTAGCAAATAGAATTGCGGAACTCCTCAATGCTCATTGAGAGAATACGGTCAATAGCCTCTTTGGTCGTGAAATCGGGGATATTCTTAATCCCGTTCTCCTCATCAATAAGCAGCAACTCGTCGATATAGGGAGCGCACTCTTCCAGATATTCCACCAGCACGGGAAGCAGTGTCCCATCGCTCAATCCGTAATATGTGAGGGGGCTTGCTTCCACATGCTGTATGTTGATACTATCGGGATCATTTTGCAGTATGTCAATAAAGGACAGGCATTTCTCAAGCTGGTTCTCCGGTACGGTAAACACTGTACCATCATTTAACGTGATATCAATGCCCGGGCTGTAGTCTTGTTTGTTGGCAGCCGCATTTTCTACAGGCGCTGAAAATGCAACCATACACGGAACCATTCCGCCGAGGGCTATGATTATTGGAACTTTAAAAAGGTTTTTCATAAATATCTCTCCTTTGCAAGTGCATAACAGCTTTTAATTTTTACGTCTTACTCCTTACTTCTAACAGCATACATTTATATTATAAGCTAATTTTGCCAATCTGTCAAGCGGGTAAAGCACCTCAAAAGCGTTTTTTTGCAATAAAATACCGCCGTTTGCTAACGGCGGCTTTCTTTTAATCGACATAATTTATTCCGCAGCCGGTGACGCGGCTTACTGGAGTAAACGTCAAATAAACGTTTGTTCCAGTACTGGTTGTACCTGAAACGAAACCGACCAACTTAAGCCCCTCGCTGCTGTTATAGTATACGGGACCTCCGCTGTCGCCTCCAGTTGATATGCCATCTTCTATTTTTCCAATCATCATTCCCTTGATTGTAATTGTTGACGAACCGCTGCTACTAGCAGGCATTACCACTGACATATTGGCTTCTTGAAACGTAATTTTTGCGACATTACCAGCTCTGCCGAATTTATATAGTGTATCACCATCTTTTGGATAGTATCCTCCAACTAACGGGGTTAACTCATATGGGCGTTCGTATGTGTTTGTGGTAATCTCAATGTCGCTTCCTAATGTAATAAGCGAATAATCGCCATATTTCCCGTCCGCGTATTGAACCTTGGTGACTGTTCCCAATAAGGTATCGGTATCGGGGCGGGTTCCTTTTATTGGGTAACATTTGTCTTTGAGACTGACATAATGTCCAGCAGTTACCAATAATTTTTTAACATTTGAAGAATCGGCAACGTTTGTCGCAACCGCGCCGCTCGTAAAATTAGCGCTTCCAACTCTTATTGCGCTTCCGCCGTAAACAATCGTATTTGGCACAATAGGAGCGCCAATCTCAAATCTTACTGGCATATCCTTGAGTGATAACGCAAGTTCTTCATTGTTATATGTTTCTTCACTTGTAAAAATGACCGCTTCATTTTTTTCATCGTCGACATATGCATAGTAAAACGGATATTCATAATTTGATAAAATATTGTCTATGATATCATCCAATTCATTTATTGAGTATTTTACTTGTTCAAATATAACGCCCGAATATCCCTTATATGCTCTTTCATACACCTTTGAGTCCAAATCGGTGCTAAGTATAACAAGATTTCCCTCATCGTCAAAGTATGTACCGCCAAAATTGTCAGGATAATCACATGATCCGTCCTCCGCTATCGTAAAAGAATTCATTAAATCATCATATGCCTTTTCTGCTTCGGTTTCGCGGTGCATTTCATCATCAGTGTCGTTTTTCTCAATATATTGCTCTATACTTGTTATAGCTTCACTGTCAGTATACCACACCCACGAATACGGTTCTTCGGCATATGTAAAGGAATTATCCGAACATATGCTTATTGCCACAAAAGCGGCGATAGTCATTCCATAAATTTTTTTCATTGTAAAACTTCCTAAAAATTTTATAATAACCATTATAACGGAATACAAACTAAGAGTCCCTCATTAAGCCCCTCTACACGTGTTGTTACTATTGGCAGATCTTCTGGTAAATCTTTTAAAATCTTGTTGATACTGTCATAAATACTATCAAGATTTTCATCATAGTACTTTGCGTCAAAACACATAATTATCCCCACATCATAATTAACCCAAGCTTCGCAATTTTCGGCGAAGTCGGGATTGCTATCAAGCAAATCATCCATAATATCTTTAAGATACATTATCGAATACTTTTTGTACCCAAAACGTATAACGCTGTATTTGTTGGTCAAAAACGTATATGGGGCGGTGTTGTCGTCTGTAATTTCAATTATAAACTCACAATCGTTCCATTCAAACCCCCCGAAATTTTCGGGATAAACGTATTTTCCCGTTTCGGTCTTAAACGCTTCATCAAAATCCGAACAGATATTTATAATGCTGAACCGTTTGCCAACACAGCCGTTGTTATCCTCGTCAAGGGCATCGTCATACATATCGCTTCTGTTCTGCGAGTTAGCCCGGGACACGTTTTTGTCATATATGACATTTACAGTCGCCGCACATAAAACGGTGCACAAAGTTAAACAACTGAAAATTATTAAACCCATTCTAAAATGTTTCGTAATCTTTATCATACGGTATCACCCAAATAAATTAAATTGTATGCTTAGTAATCAATTAATCAATACTTTAACAATTATTATTATATTATAAATCATAATTAAAGTCAAGACTTTTCGGCATTAAGATTTCTTAACACAGACCTTGACAAAACGGAAATAATGGAGTATAATACAAAAGGAAAATATTTTTCTCAAACAGCGGCAAAATAATCTCAGACCGAAGGGTTTTCCCGACGGAATGGGTTTTCTGCCGAAAACTCTTATACTGACGCCGAAAGAGATTAAGGCGAAAGGCACGGAAACAACCGACAGCGTATTTGCCGCTTGGCGGTATAGCGATTTCTGCGCCTTTAAGGGCGCTTTTTATATGGCGCGGTATTTGGTATTATCAACGAAAGGACAAACGACTATGACTATCACAAAAAAGGCACAATCATTTATTGCCGCGCTGCTGTGCGCGGGACTTATGGCGGGCTGCTCGGATAAGGACGCGGGAAGCTCGGGCGGTTCGGACAGCTTAAACGGCTCCGATAATTCCGTTTCGGAATCCGTTCCCGAGAACGCTTCCGATTCAGCCGACACTGAGCAAGCCGCTCCCACTTCGGATGCGGACGCTCCCGAAAGCGAGGAGGTTCCCCCGATTTCCTCGCCTGAGTCCGTAAGGGTAATGGCGCTGAGCGGTCCTACCGCAATGGGGCTGACAAAGCTGATGGACAGAACCGAATCGGAGGATCTGCTTTACGACTTTACCATTGCCACCGCGGTAGACGAGATATCTCCGATGATAATTCAGGGCAATACGGATATATGCTGCGTTCCCGCAAATCTCGGCGCGGTGCTGTGCAATAA
Source organism: uncultured Oscillospiraceae bacterium (assembly GCA_910587135.1). GTDB lineage: Bacteria > Bacillota > Clostridia > Oscillospirales > Ruminococcaceae > CAG-115. Next base: position 28,850 of record CAJULF010000011.1, on the reverse strand, counting down.
GACCGAGGGCGGTGTTGAGGTGCTCGCGGTGAACACTTTGGGAGTTCTCTACCTCTGCGAAAACGGAAATACCGTGGCGGAAATATCCGATCTCAGGGGAAAGACCATCTATTCATCGGGTAAGGGCGCTACCCCCGAATACGCGCTGAATTATATTCTCAGCGAAAACGGAATAAACCCCGAAACCGATGTTACCATCGAGTGGAAAAGCGAACACGCGGAGTGCGTAGCGGCACTGTCGTCAGACGAGGATGGAGTGGCAATGCTGCCGCAGCCTTTTGCTACCGTAGCGCAGAGCCAGAACGAGAATATAAACGTAGTTATAGACCTTAACGAGGAATGGGATAAGCTGGAGAATGGAAGTGCGCTTATCACGGGTGCGGTCATTGCCCGCACGGAGTTTGTGGAGCAGTATCCCGAGGCGGTAAACCGCTTCCTGTCGGATTATATGGCTTCCGTTGATTTTGTCAACAACAATGTTGCCGAGGCGTCGCAGCTTGTGGAGAAATACGGTATCATAAATGCGGCGGTAGCGGAAAAGGCTATCCCAAAGTGCAATATCGTCTGCATAACGGGCGAGGAGATGAAGGATAAGCTCTCGGGTTATCTTAACGTGCTTTTTGAGCAGAATCCGCAGGCGGTAGGCGGAGCGGTTCCCGCGGACAGCTTCTATTACGCTTACGAGTTTCCGGGTTGATTTTTTGGGGTGGCAAAGCTGTTTGCCGCCCTTTTCAAAACCACATCTGATGAACGGGGAGCGGGGACATGAAAAAGCGTGTAATTACCGTATTATGTGTGCTTTTCTGGCTGACGGTATGGCAGCTTGGCGCAATGGCGCTGAATCAGAAGATACTGCTTGTAACGCCCGTCGCGGTAGTCAAGCGGCTGGTGGAGCTTGTCCCCAAAGCCGATTTCCGGAACAGCATAGCCTTTTCGGCTGGTAAGATACTTCTGGGCTTTGCCATGGGGCTTGCGGCAGGTACGGGTCTGGCGCTGCTGTCGGGAAAAATCTCTTTTGTGCGGCAGCTTTTGTCGCCGCTTGTTTCGGTGCTGAAATCCATCCCCGTAGCGTCGTTTACGATACTGGCACTGATATGGATATCCTCAAGGAATCTTTCGGTACTGGTGTCGTTCCTTATATGTGTGCCGATAGTGTATACGAATATGCTGGAGGGTCTGGACAATCTCGACCCCAAGCTGAAAATTATGGCGGAGCTGTTTCATATCCCTCCGTGGCGGCGCTTTGTGGGAGTTTATCTGTCGCAGCTGCTGCCATATTTCCGCTCCGCTTCGGGTCTGGCGATAGGATTGTGCTGGAAGTCGGGCGTGGCGGCTGAGGTTATCGGTATACCCAACGGCTCGATAGGCGAGAAGCTGTATATGTCGAAGGTTTACCTTGAAACGGCGGATCTGTTCGCGTGGACATTGGTGATAATCCTGGTGAGCCGTTTGTGCGAGGGTATATTTACAGCTTTGGTGAAGCTGCTTGTAAAACGCGTCGAGAGAATGTGAGGGATAGCATGGACATAATCGCTTCGGACATCAGCAAGTCATTTGGCGATAATCGGGTGTTGAGCGGTTTTTCGCACACCTTTCGCGCGGGGAGTATTACGGCGGTCATGGGGGCGTCCGGCTGCGGAAAATCCACTTTATTGTCGGTGCTTATGGGGATACTTAAACCCGACAGCGGCAGCGTTGACCGTCCCGAGCGTATCAGCGCCGTGTTTCAGGAGAACAGGCTGTGTGAAAATCTTACGGTTTCAGCCAATATTCGCTTGGTTACCGGAAAAAGATATAGCTGCGGGGAAATCGCCGAAGAACTTGCGAAAATAGGTCTGGCGGGCTGCGAAAACAAAGCGGTCAGGGAACTGAGCGGCGGCATGAAAAGGCGCGCGGCTTTACTGAGGGCGCTGTTGGCGGATTATGACGCGCTTTTCCTTGATGAACCGTTTAAGGGTCTGGATGCGGAAACAAAACGCACGGTGATGGAATACTGTAAAGGAAAAATCCGCGGCAAAACGGTGGTATTGGTCACTCATGATCAAGGCGAATGTGAATATATGGCAGATGAAACAATAGAATTATAAATAACGCCGCGCACAGTTTCGCTGTGCGCAATGTTCCAGCATATAGAAAAAGCTTATTGACAACGCAATGTCGTCGCATGAAATTTCAAAAAGTGCGCATTTGCCATTTGGCAAATGCGCACGGTTTCCGGCAGGCATGCGGAGTGCTGCGCAGCAGCACGGAGTATAACTGGCGGGAATTTTGAAATTTTTCAAATAATTAGCCTTAGGTCAACCTTTATATACAGCCCGTAACGCCGCACACAGTAAAACTGTATGCGGCGTTGGTTATGCGTTTTCCTTCTTTTCCGTTTTTTGTGCGATGAGATTTTCAAAATCCCCGGTAGGCATAGGCTTATAGTAGAAATACCCCTGGATCATGTTGCAGCCCAGATCGCGCAGGAAGTCGACCTGTGTTTGTGTTTCGACACCCTCCGATACCGTTTCGAGGTTAAGGCTTTTCGCCAAAGTGACTACCGAAGAAATAACTTTCTTATTCTTTTCGGTAAGGTCGTTTTTAAGGAAGAAGCCTCCGTCGATTTTAAGCGTGTCAAAGGGAAGCTGCGTTATCAGGTTAAGCGAGGAATATCCCGAGCCGAAATCGTCAACAGATATCCTGAATCCTATGGATTTGAGCCGCGACATTACCTCAACCAGTTTATCCAGGTTGTCGGTGAGCAGGCTTTCCGTTACCTCAAGCTCTATTTTTTCGTGTGGAACTCCCAGTCCATCCACAAGATTGGTCAGTTTGTCTGCAAAATTATCGTCCTTAAGATGATGGCGGCTGACATTCAGACTTACCAGCGGCACATCATATCCGTTTCTGAGCCAGCGCTTTATATCGGATACCGCGTGGCGGTATATCGCAAAATCCATATCCGTGATAAATCCGTTCTCCTCGAATATAGGCACAAACATGGCGGGCGATATCACTTCTCCGTTAGGTCTTATCCAGCGCACCAGCGCCTCCGCGCCGACGATTTTTCCCGTGGCTATGCTGACCTTTGGCTGATAGAATACCCTGAACTCGTCATTTTCCAGCGCTTCCAGCATATGAGCCTCAACATACTGTCTGTTCTGAAGCTCCTCCCTCAGCTTGTTGTCGTAGACCGCTATGGCGTTTTCGCGGTAGAATCCCTTGTCCTTGACGGTCTTCTGCGCTCTTATTGCTCTGTCCAGCGCGCCCATGATACCGACGGATTCTCCGATCATTTCATAGATGCCCACCACGAGGTATATCTGTTTTGTGCACTTTTCGTATACCTGCTTCTGGATACTTGCAAGAAGCTGATTAAGTCGGGTTTGCATTTCCGATGAGCTGTTGTTTTTCAGCAGAGCCACAAAACGCGAGCCCTCCGAGCGGCAAAGCAGTTCTCCGACGCCGATAGAACGCTCCAGAATGTCCGAAACCGCGATAAGAAGCGAATTTCCGAATTCAAAGCCCATGCTCTCGTTAAGCCTGCGGAAGCCCGCAATATTTATTACCAGCACAAAGTAGCCGTCAGACCCGTTCGCGGTAAGGCGCAGACCCTCCGCGGCAAAAGCGTCCAGCGTCATTATTCCGGTAAGCGCGTCCGTCATCTGTATCTGACCAAGACAGTCCGTGATATCCGCTGTGCTTATAATATATCGCGGCTCACCATTGCTGTTTTCGTCCGCGGAAGCGGCTACGTCCAGCCAACGCCGCTCGCTTTCGCAATAGTAGGTTGTGGAGGCGGTAAGCTGTCCCTTATTAAGCTTTTTCGCGGGGCAGTCATGACAGGGGGTGTTTCTGCCTCTTATCGCTTTATAGCAGATATCGCCGCGCTTTACGTTATAATGTGCGGCAGTGTTCTCACCGATCCTGTCCATTTCATAGGTGTCGGGTATTATCGAGAATTCCTCGATGCGCAGGTTATTCATAACCACCGAGGAGAAATGCAGATCGTCCGCGTCCTGATTTTCTTCGTGGAAAGTGGTGAACATTCTGTTAAGCGCCCCCGAGATAAGCGTGATTATCTGCGAGTCGGATTCTTGTATGGTACGGCGCGTTTCCGAAACAAACGCCAGGTAGCCCGTCGGATAATCCTCGCGCATTATGGGGATTATCAGCGCGAATTTGGCGCCGTTTACCGTTTCAAAGCCCAGTTTTTTCCCGTTTGCCATATGTATATCAAGCGCTATATCTTCATTGTTCAGGAGAGTCTGTTCAAGGGCGTTTCTGTCACCGGTAAAGTTTACTCCGGGGCAGTCCTCGGCGGTTTTATTGTCTTTGGAGTAAGTAAGCAGCCGAACGATTTCGTCATCCGTGAAATGGCATACATATATCGCGGTGAAATTTGTCTGTCTGCCCGCCTCGCAGATAGCCTCTTTAATAAGCGCGCTGCGCCGCGCCTTGTCTATAAACGCCTCCGCGACAAGGTTGTAAATCGGGGAAATGCTCATCAACAACGCCAGATTTTCATCCGAATCTCCGCGGGCATTTCGGCGCACCTTTCCTATCGCTTCCGCTACGCGCGTAGCAGCCCCCGCCGTAATTGCGCGCACCTCGTCAATAACCTCCGAGCTTCCCGGCAGATTCACAAGTGCTTCCGCCGCCATTGCCTTGTTGTAGTGTGCGTAGCCGTTGCCGCCCTTCGCCCTTGCCGAGCGCATTGCCGCAGCCGCTTCCTTTATGGCTGTACGGTATTTCTTGCCGTTTTTGAGTATGGAAACTCCTTCGCTTACGGTTATTTTGGCATCATTATAAAATGCATAGCTGCTTATCATAATAACGACTTTTGCCGCTATGGAATCAAGGTCAGCCATATTGTTGAATCTTACGAAAATCGCAAATTCCCCGTCGTTGATACGCCCCACGCTGCTGTCGTGCTCACATACGCTTATGCTGAAAAGTACCTTGGCTACGTCCTTTACAACATAGTCTTTAAACTCCTGCCCCATCTGCTCCGCAATGGTGTTGAAGTTATCTACGCTGACCAGCAGGAGCGCGGCGATCTTAAATCTGTTCGCACCCGATGTCTTTACCCTTACATCTTCTTCAAAGGTCTCCGACATATAAGCGCCCGTAAGTTCATCGCGGCGTTCGTCGCTTTTGTCGGTGATCCCGCCCTTTTCCGCGGTAACGTCTATCGTGCGCCCTATTATCCGCACAGGCTTTCCGTTGTCGTCAAAAATGGTTCTGCCCTCATACCTGAACCACACTATGTCGCAGTCGTCGTTTATCACTCTAATGTCGCATCCGACCTCCTTGTCGCCGCGCTCCATAGCGTCGCAGAAACGGTTGAATTCAGGCTGATCTTCCGCATAAACCGTTCCCCAGCTTATAATTGTATCTCTGAAATGAACGATAGGGTCGAGGTCGTTCTCATACCTTCCGTTCAGCTTTTTATACTGATAGCATATGTCCTCGGCTATATCATACTCCCAAAGTCCGAAGTCGGAGTATTCCGAGGAAATTTTTACACGCAGCTCTTCAGCTCTTACGGATATTTTAAGACTGTTTATCTGCCGCTGTGCGTCTTTAAGCTCCTGTCTTAACTGCTCGATCTCCTTAGCCGCCGTTATTTCAGACATTCGCCGCACCTCCAATCACACAAGTTGCCAATTCACTTTATTATAACTTATAAGGGTATGATTTGTCAAGCAATAAAACGAAAATACCGCAAATCTCACAAATACTATTGGTAAAAATCACTATAAGCGTAGGTCGGTGAATATCGTCTGATAAATGGATTTTCGCAGAGAAGCTTATCAAAATCCGTCTGTATGCGGTAAAAGTATGAGAGAAATTTTTGTTGATGGCTTTAAATTATATCACCCGCTTTTGGGGGGGAGTATTCAGCCTGTATATAAAGGTTGACCGAGAGCGTATTATTTAAGGCAACACCGCACAAAGCCCACGCTTCGCGCTTTGCACGCATCTTGCTTGCATATTTTCCGTCATATTGCACAAGTTCTCCTTGGCAGGCGTCAGCCCACCGGCGTCGAGCTTGTACAATCTGACGAAAAACCTGACGGCGCAATCTGCGCATAAACTTTGTGCGGTGTTGCCTTAAAAAATTTCAAAATTCCCGCAATCACGCGCCGTTCGCTGCGCTCACTCCGCGCGATTGCGGGAACCGGTCGGAATTTGCAAAGCAAATTCCGACACTTTTTGAAATTTAATGCGCCGACATTGCGCTGCAAATAGGCTTTTTATACAAACTGAATCCCCCGACAAAAGCGGGGGACTTTTTATTATTCTCCTGCCTGCTGCTCTATATCCTTAAGCGCAAGATCATTTACCCACAGCTCCTCAAAAGCGCTCATGGGCATTGGCTTGGCAAAGTAGTAGCCCTGAACCATAGCGCAGTCGATCTGTTGTAAAAACTCCACTTGTTCGCCGGTTTCAACGCCTTCGGAGATAACCTCCATATTGAGGTTCTTCGCAAGATCTACCACTGTGGATATTACGGCTCTGCCTTTGGCGGAGTTCACGGTTCCGTTGAAGAATTCGCGGTCAATCTTCACCACGTCGGCGGGAATATCCTTTAAAATGTTCAATGATGAATATCCCGAGCCGAAATCGTCTATCGAAAGCTTGAAGCCTACCTCGTGCAGCTTGTTCATTATTTTCAGCATAAGCTCGGTATTGTCCGAGAATACGCTTTCGGTAAGCTCCAGCTCAATATATTCGTAAGGGATTTCATATTTATCAACTATTTCTCTCAGCCGCCAGATATAATTGTCATAATTGATGTGCAGGCGCGACTGGTTTACCGATACCACTACGGGAGTTCTGCCCTGCGATATCCACCGTTTCATTGCCTTGCAGACCTCCTCAAGTATGAAGAAGTCAAGCTCTACAACAAATCCGTTCTTTTCGCTAAGCGGTATGAATGAGTCGGGATAAATGAATCCGAACTCCGAGCTGTTCCAGCGTATAAGAGCCTCCGCGCCTTCTATATGCTTTGATTTGGTGCCGTATTTCGGCTGGAGATAGCACTGGAATTCGTGGTTTTTGAGCGCGGCGGGCATAACGCTTTCGTAATCCTTTTCGCGCAAAGCTCTGTCGCGTATCTTTCCGTCATAAAACGCTATCGAGGATTCGTGCAGACCCTTGAGAGTTTTCTTGGCTATCGTGCAGCGGTCAAGCGCCGCGTTTATATCTATTCCGCCGTTTTTATCCATGCACTCTTCAAGGCGGCATACGCCCGCGCTGAAAAGAACGGGGTACTTTACGAAAAGCGCGTTTCTGCGTTCAAATTCATTGAATATCCTGTGTATTTTCGTGATAAGCTCGTTGTCTGTGGCGTTATGCACCGTGCATGCAAAATTATCGTCGGATATTCTCGCAAATATCTCGTCATCTTCAAGGTGGTCGCCTATGGTTTTATACAGGCGCTCCAGCATCCGGTTGCCCTCCTGATAGCCGAGGCTGTCGTTGACGTATTTGAATTTGTCAATATCAAACAGAAACACTGCCCACTTATCGGGAACCGATTTTTTGAGCATTTTTCTTGTATCGTCAATGTATTTTCCTTTGGAACGCCCGCCTGTCAGAGGGTCGGTTTCCGCGGCGCGGCTGTTGCGCACCACAGCCAGCATAATAAGCGACATAAGGCACAGAAGCACTATGACAAATATCGAGAGTATCAGCCAGGAGTACTTGTCCACAAATCTGTTCAGGCTCATGGATTCGTAACCCATGGCGGTCATGTTGTTGTAAGCGGTAACGGTAGCGCTGTTGTAGCTTATCTGAAGCAGTGATTTTTCCAGAACCGTGCAGAGCGGCGTGTCGGGTATGGTCACCATGGAGTCGGTATGGAATCCGGCACAGACGTTAAGAATCTCTATATCGTCAAATCCGCCGTTTTTAAGGTATATTATTTCGTGAGCGCCCGCGCATACGGCATCAGCTTCACCTCTCCGAACCGCTTCCATGCACAGCTCCACATTGCTGTAAGGCAGGAAAGAAGCGGCGGGATACAGCTTTTTCATGTATTTCACGATATCCGCGCTGTTGTCGGGAACAGCTAATTTCATGCGGTCGCTGAGAACCGTGTCGGAGTGCCCCGCGGTCACTATTGGAGAACGGCTGTATGGCAGCGTGGTGTAATAGTTACCGAAGCTTGCCATGCTCGCGGCGTTTGCGTTGCCGCAGATAACGTCTGCCTCGCCGCTTTCGAGCATCTGCACGCACTCGGCAAGTGTTTCGCGGGGAACAACGTTGAGCTTTATTCCCGAATAGTCTTCAACCATCGCTATAACCGAGCCGGTAAGACCCGATATTTTTCCGTAGCCGGTATCGTAAAATTCGATAAGATCTGCATTTTCGTTATACGCTACCGTTATCTCCGGGTGCTTTTCGATATAGTCAAGCTCTTCTTGGCTGAAAGCGTATTTCTGGGCGCCGTACATAGCCAGATTCCTGTCATACACAGCGCCGGGATACTGCGGGTCGAGCGTATGGATATTGTGTATGGCGTCGTTTATCTGCGCGGCAAGCTCCTTGTCCGCGCCCGAAACCAAAAAGTAGCTCTCCTCCATTCCGAAGCGGTATACTATTTTTTCGTTGCCCCACACGCGCAGACTTTCCTTGACAACGGCGTCTATCCTGCCCGCCTTCAGATCGGAACGAAGCTGTTCCTCGGTGTTGTAAAGGATAAATTCCGCGTCGCTTATTTCGCCGCAGACAAATTTTCCGTTTTTAAAGAATTTTACTTCGTCCTCGGCAAGATAGCCTATCCGCGCCTTGTTGAGCGTTTCGGTATCATCGTAGCATATTTGTGTTTCGCCCGAAAAATCATAGGTATATATCGCGGAGAATTTAGCAAGCATAGAGAAGTCGGTAAGCGCCGCGCCGCTGCTGTCGATATCGCCGGCAAGCTCTCTGTATATTTCCCATTCCGATTCGGAAACGCATGGTATTATATCTATTTTTCTGTCGAGGAGCAGTTTTACAAGCTCCTCCTCGGTGCCCTCCACGAAGCTGTATTTGTGCCCCGTAAATCTGGTCATGGCGTTAAGATAGTCACAACCTACGCCCTGATATTCCGAACCGATTTTGTAAATGCCGAAGTTGGGCGTTGCTCCGACGATCACGGTTTCACCCCTGTCCGCCGCCAAAGCGCCGCTTGAAAAAAATGCCGTAAAAACAAAAAAAGCCGCTGCAAGGGAAAATAACCTGCTGAACAGCCTGTGTTTTGTCATTTGCAGTCACCCCCGAAAACAGCCGTTGCCTAAAAAACAAAAGACAAGTAATTTATTTATTTTACATAAATTATATCACATGTAACGCTTGTTTTCAAGAGCTTTGTAAAACTTTTCACACCTGCTCAATTTTTGCTTCAGCCTTTTGGCAATGTTGCACAAAATATTGACAAAATCGGCATTCTGTGGTATAATATGTGTAGGACAATTCTGTCTGTAAAAAGGTGTTGCCTGACTGCGTTCTTTTTAAAGGGTTCCGTTTTTGTGTCAATTGAAATCCGAAATGCTTTTGTTAAGTTAAAAATAGGTCTATATTACGTTTTTTAGTTTATGGCAGCAAAAAACGCGTAGCAAAGGCGATGAAAGCGGAACGGAACAAGGTGCGGCGGAGCTTTCACAGCGGAATAGCGAATGCTTGTAGAAAAAGTTGTTGCAGCAGGAAATTCTTCGCGAGAAACTGACGCGGTTTGCTTCGCTCAGCGGAGTGAACCGCGGCGGGTTGCGGAAAATTTCAAATATGAAAATTCGGCTTGGATCAACACTTTAAATATCAGCATTCGCGGTGCGGAAAAATTTTAAAAATAAGGAGACAAAAAGTATGAACTGGTTTGAGAGTGCGGTATTTTATCACATTTACCCTATCGGGTATTTTGGCTGCGAAAAGGTGAACAATCAGCAGTCTGAGCCTTCCCACGCGGTATTGAGGCTGATAGAGGATATCCCTCATATCAAGGAGCTTGGCTGTAACGCTGTTTATTTCGGTCCTGTGTTCGAGTCGGTGGCTCACGGATATGATACGATAGACTATACCAAAATTGACCGCAGACTGGGCACAAACGAGGACTTTAAAAAGGTGTGCGACGCATTGCACGAAAACGGTATAAGGGTAGTGCTTGACGGAGTATTCAATCATGTCGGCAGAGATTTCGGCGCGTTCAAAGACGTTCGGGAGCACAAGCTTGGCAGCGCGAAAAAGGATTGGTTTCATGTGCGCGAGGGCAATTCGGGCTACAACGACGGATTTTATTACGAGGGCTGGGAGGGTCACTACGAGCTGGTGAAGCTCAACCTGTACAACCCCGAGGTAAAGCAGTATATCAAGGACTGCATTACGGGCTGGAAAAATGAATTTGGTATAGATGGGTTAAGACTGGACGTTGCCTATTGTCTGGAGGAAAATTTCCTAAAAGAGCTTCGCGGTCACTGCAAGTGGCTGTCGGAGGATTTCTTTCTGCTTGGTGAAACGCTGCACGGTGACTATAATAAATGGATGAACGATCAGATGCTTGACAGTGTTACAAATTATGAATGCTATAAGGGCTTGTTCTCCAGCTTTAACGATATGAATATGTTTGAGATCGCCCATTCCATAAACAGGCAGTTCGGCAGCGAAAACTGGTGCCTGTACCGCGGAAAGCATCTTTATACTTTTGTGGACAATCACGACGTTACCCGCGTCGCTTCGATACTTAAGACAAAAGAACATTTGCCGCTTATTTATACGCTGATGTTTATGATGCCCGGCATTCCCGCTGTTTACTACGGCAGTGAGTACGGCGTTGAGGGCGACAAGCGCGGCGGCGGTGACGACGCGCTCAGACCCGCGTTTGATTCGGAAAAGATGAAGGAGAGCGGCATCAGGGATATGACAGAGCATATCAGGGCTCTGGCAGAAATTCAAAAGAATAACCCCGCCGCTTCCCAAGGCGATTACAAGCAGGTTCAGCTAACCAACCGCCAGTACGCTTTTTCGCGCTCTGCCGAGGGGGAAACTCTCATAACGGTGATAAACTGTGACAGTGCTCCGTTTACGTTTAACCTCAATATGGGGGGCAGCGCGGTAGATCTCCTGACGGGAGAAACAGTGGAGCTTGGCGGGCTTACGCTAAAAGGCTGCTCGAGCATGGTTCTTAAGGTTTGATTTTCGATTTATAAAGGGCATCATACAGTGAGCCGAATTGCAGAAAAAGCCAACCATCCAAATTAATGTGACCATATGTGTAACTACATATTGGTAACAAATCTAACTAATAAAGGAGACTTTGAACTATGGGAATGTATTGGACAAGTCCTACAACTTTAGCAAATAGATTAAACCGGAAGAGGCAGAATGATGATCATCGCAGACAAGAAAGAGTGTACAGTGAACGTCAGCAGCAACCACCAACTATTATTATTAATTTGCCACAATCGGTAGCGCAAGATGTAAAACGAGAAGACGAGGCAACAAAGGAAATTGTTGGACAAGCTGCGACCGCTATGAATGAGTTAGCGTCTGCATTGAATAGGCTTCTAAAAGGTTAATACGTTTAACCTTAATATGGTGGCAGCGCGGTAGATCTCTTGACGGGAGAAACCGTGGAGCTTGGCGGGCTAACGCTAAAAGGCTGCACAAGCATGGTTCTTAAGGTTTGATATTTGATTTATTAAGGCGTCATACAGTGAGCCGAATTGCAGAAAAAGCCAATATAAACGCAACGTCGGCGCATGAAATTTCAAAAAGCGCACATTTGCCGAATGGCAAATGTGCGCGGTTTCCGCTATGCATGCGGAGCGGAACGAAGTGAAGCGGAGTATGCATAGCGGAAATTTTGAAATTTTTTTAAATAATCAGCTTTAGGTCAACCCTAAAAAGCGTGTTCACTCATTTCAGGTAATATTTCCGTGGAGCGGTATTAAAATTAAGGAGCGTATACGGATATGAGCAGCGTTGAGGTATGGCTGTGGCTGCTGCTCGTAATGCAGCCATATAATCCCAAAACAATAAAGATAATTGAAAAATGCGGCGGGGACGCTACCGCTGCGGCAACGCTGATACGCGACGGCGAATGCGGTTTCCTTAGCGAGCGGGAGCGCCGTCAGGCTAAGCAGATACGTTCAAGGGACGTTCACAAGCTGCTTGACATCTGTGCCGAGAACGATATACGGATAATAACTCTTGACGATGAGGAATATCCGCTGCGTTTAAAGGCTATACCTAATCCCCCGATAGTGCTTTTTGCAAAGGGCAGCTTAGAGGGTCTGGACGATGAGATGGCGATTGCGGTGGTTGGAACGCGCAACGGCTGTGAATACAGCGCCAATGTCTGCCGCACGATATGCGGAGAGCTGGCTAAGATCGGAACGACCATCGTCAGCGGGCTGGCAGTGGGACTGGATTCGGTGGCACACCGCGCCTGTGTCAATGCGGGAGGGAGAACCGTTGGAGTGCTTGCGTGCGGAACGCTGGTGAACTATCCCGCGGAAAACGCGCAGCTTAAGCGGGATATTCTCGCGAGCGGAGGAGCGCTGATAAGCGAACTGCTGCCAAACTCCACAACTTACGCTTCTTACTTTCAGCACAGGAATCGCATTATTTCGGGGCTTGCTTCGGGCACGCTTATTGTGGAAGCTTCCGCGCGAAGCGGCTGTCTGCTTACCGCGGAGCATACAATTGAACAGGGGCGCGATCTGTTCTGTATACCCCCGCATGACATAAATTCTCCGCGCTTTGCGGGAGTAATGCCGCTCCTGCGTGATGGAGCTATTCCGGTGTTCGGGTACATGGATATCGTAAACGAATATATTTACGGATATCTCCACAGCGAAAGCTGGCGGAGTATTCTGGAGGGCATAAACAGCGGAATGAGAATGCGCGATGAGGAGGAAGCTCCCAAAAAGAAAAAGCCGGCGGTAAAAGCGGCGGATAATCCCTCAATGTCCGGTGAGCCAAAAAGCTCGCTTGACGAAAGCGTATTTGAATCGCTCGATCCGACCGTGAGCGCAGTGCTGCGTCTTATTGCGGAAAAGCCGCTGAATATCGATGAGGTCATAGAGCGAAGCGGCATGAGCCATATGGACGTTGCGGCGGCGCTTACCGACCTTGAAATGTTCGGGTATATCAGCAGGAATATGGAAGGAACATATGAAATTGCGGACAGTCGGGAGGCTGAGGAATGATTGTCAGAATGACGGAAGAAAAAGATGTTGAGGGTCTTGCGGGCGCTATGGCTCTTGCTTATTCCGAGCCGCCGTGGAACGAGGTGTGGAGTGCTGAAAAGGCAAAAGAGCGAGTTTGCTCTGTTTTGTCAAATTATAATGCGGCAGGCTTTGCCGCGATTGAAAACGGAGAAATAATCGGCGGAATTTTGGGCTTTGAAGACCCCTACGCCAAAGAAAGCTTTTTCTTTATTTCGGAAATTTTTATCGCTCCGCAATGGAAGCGGAAGGGAGTCGGCAAAACGCTTTTATGTCATCTTGAGCAGTACCTTTCTTCAAAGAATATTTCGGTTATGCAGCTTATTTCTATTGAAGACAATATCAAATTTTATGAAGCAAGCGGCTTTGCCAAAGACTCGGTATCCGTTATGTATAAACACTTTTAATGAGATCCCCGCGTTCCTGTGAGAACGCGGGGATTTTTGTCATATTCAGATGTCGATATTTTGTTTGCCGTTGTCCTTATTTTTCCGAATTTTTCCCTTTGCCAGATTTACAATCATGACAATAGCCGAGCTTAATACAAGGTTTATTGCAAGCTCCACAACAAAGTTAAGACCCACAAAAGCGGTCACCATGTACACCCACACGTTGTCAAAGCCCGCTCCCGCGCCCCATTCCTTAAGCGTGTCAAGAAAGAAAACGGAGCAGCCCAGCAGAAACACTCCCGTGTTTACAATGGGCGCTGTGAATGCCGAAGTGATAACCGCGGCGGTTCTGTTTTTCTTTGCTATTGCCGAATAAACCAACCCTACGCAAAGACCCGCCAGTGTGCCTTTAAGAATGCAGGTAATTATAGTTCCGGGAATGTTTATCGCCAGAAACGCTCCCGCGTCTGTGAACAATACCACAACTCCGAAAACAAATCCCAGCCACGCTCCCGCTTTCCAGCCGTATAACGCCGCTCCGACTATTATCGGCACAAGCACAAGCGTGATGTTGAATACTCCGAACCTGATTCCCACCGCAAGTGCCTGAAGCACTATCACGATCGCCGTAAGCAGTCCGAGACCTACGACCGTCTGAGTTTTTTGCGCGTTCCAACGCGCAGCCTGTGTTTTCTGTGTGTTCTCCATAGAGAAACTCCTTTGCTGGCACTCGGCTCTTTACCGATGTACCGCGGGTATATATTTACGGTTATAAACCGCAGACCCCTAAAAAATGTTGACCTATGCTATAATGATTTTAGGTTATGTTGACGAGGATTGGTTTATATAGGTTGACGATAATTGAACGATTTAAAAGAATTTTTCGCAGCTCTATGTTTTCACCACCTTAGCTGCCCCTTTTTAAGCGTTCTTCTTATATATTTCCAATAAACCTTTCATTATCAGGCTTGTGTCAAGAATAAATTCTTTTTTGCACAGCGGCTTAATTATTGAAGAGAAGCCGCCCGTCGCTATAACGGTGCATTTTTCGCCGATTTCCTGCTCGAAATGCTCTATCATCCCGTCAACCATAAACGCCGCGCCGTACAGCAGCCCTGACCGCATGCAGTCCACTGTGTTTGTTCCTATGACGGTTTTTATGGGCGCTGTGGATATGCTGATAAGCGGCAGGCTGGCGGTCTGCGCAGCTAAGGCCTCGTTGGATATTTTTACCCCCGGGGCGATTATACCGCCGATAAAAGCCCCTGTTTTATCTACCGCGAGTATTTTCGTAGCTGTTCCCATATCAATAACTATCGCGGGCAGAGGGTACAGCTCCTTTGCGCCTACCGCCACCGCCGCAAGGTCGGCGCCCAGCGAGGCTGGCTCGTCTATCTTGATGTTCAGCCCCGTCTTTATCCCCGGACCTACCGTCATCACGCGGCAGCCGCACACCTTTTCCACCGCGCTTTTTAGCTGCGGGGTAACGGGCGGCACTACCGACGACAGTATAGAACCGCTTATCTTCGATGGATCACGGCCGTACAGCCGCAGAATGTCCGCCAGTGTTATCGCGTACTCATCCTCCATTCTGCTGTGGTTGGTGGATATGCGCGACTCAAAAACCAACTTGTCATCATCAAACCCGCCTATGACGGTGTTTGTGTTGCCTACGTCAATTGTAAGTATCATCTTAGCTCCTTATCTAAAAAATTTTTTGCACAACGCCGAACAAGTCGGCGCTGTCCCGCTTTCAAAGCTCCGCTTTGAGAGCGGCTTGCGGAAAATTTTCCTGCGTGGGCTTTGCGTTGCTCTTGGCTTGCGTTGCTTTACTGCGTGAACGAAATATTGCTCTTTGCCGAATTACCCTTTATCCGCCCACCACAAACATATCCTGCCATTCCTCTTTTTCAATGAACCGTTCAAGCCTTTTTAGATTTTTTGGTGCAGCCTTAAATACCTTAAAGGGCTTTGTACGTATTTCGTCCGACTTCAGATAAATATTTATTTTGCCGTCGAGCTGCTTTGCCGTTATTTCCTCGGGTTTCGGCATACCCTTACGGAGCACTCCGCGCCCCGTTATGTAATATAACCCGCTGAAGCCTTTGAACAGCAAATACGCTCCCAGTACCACCGAAAGAGCTCCCGCGGAGCTGTACTGCGCCGCGATATACTCTTTATCAAACGATAAAATATACATAAGCTCCGATAAGCCTCGCACCCCGATATCGATGTCCCCAATATCCGCGAATATCTCATCAAAAAAGAACCGAATATATTCCGAGTCGCTCTCCGTCAAAGCCGCCTTGGCGCACACGGAAAAACTGTAAAACGCGAATACCGCGCATCCGACCGAAACAGCCGCGCCTATTAAAGCGGCTGCTGCTCTCCGACTCAGATACACCTTAACGATCCCCGGCTTTACCGCGCGTATCAGAAGTCCTATGCCATCGGCAAGAGTAAAGCCCAGTATCACATATATCAATACCCACACCGCGATCTTAAAAATGCGTTCATATAATCACCAATATTGTCAAGGACACAGTCAAATTACCCGAAGTCAATTATTAAACTGTAATAACCGGTGGTTTTAACTGTTGCCATTTATATATTGAACAGTAAAACTATCAGGCAGAACACCGCAATTACTGATATAACAGATGTCATATAATTACCTTTCGATATTCGAAAACCGATTATACCAATTGCTATCCGAAAGTTATAATCAATTCATGTATTCCCCGCTGTATTCCAGCATAGTGACGCTCTCAACGCCTTCTATTTCGTTGAAACGGCTGACATAGCTCACGTCGTTGTTCTTTATTTTTACCTCAATGGTAAGCTCTATGCGGTCACCCGTTCGGGTCTTGTTTTTCAGCTTATACTTTATGTTTCCGAGAAGTCCGTTGACGTTGACCTCCTCGGAGGCTATGTAGCGCACGATAAGCAGATAGCTGCGGCGTTCCTTTTTAAATATGGTAAGAAGTATGTAGATCACCGCAATGCAGACAGTTCCGATTATCGCCACCCAATATAGTTGAGCGCCCGCGGTAAGTCCCGCCGCTATCCCCCAGAACAGAAAACCTATATCCAGCGGGTCTTTCACCGCCGCCCTGAAGCGCACTATGGAGAGCGCGCCTACCATACCGAGCGACAGGACAATATTCGCGCTTATAGTCATGATTATAAACGATGTGACAACGGTAGTCAATACCAATAAAATGTTGAAATTCTCGGAGTATACCACTCCGCGGTAGAAAAACCGATAGGTCAGATATACTACCGCGCCGCAAAGGGCGGCTGTGAGAATGGTCACGATTATCCTGCTTACCGTAAGATTTGCCAGCTCCGCAGTGAAATCAAATCCGCTCAGTACCGAAGTGTCGCTGATCAAACATTTAAATGCCATGTGCTTTTACCTCCGTTAATTTGTCGCAGCATATTATATACTTTGAAACCGACTGCTGGGAAGCCGTTCCGTGCAAAACCGATTGAATACTGTCGGGAATGTATTCGTCAAACTTGACCTCCAGTATTATCTCCCTTGGGTAGACGGGAGAAAAAAACGCGCCTTTCTCAAACATATCAATACCATTATAACAGGTCGAGAGCTTTTTGTCAAATGTTATCCGTACATTTCCGAATGGATAGATCAGCGCTTCTCTGTGATAATCGACTATTACTCTCGGTTTAAGAGCGACCAGTCTGTCCGAACGGTAATATTCTCCGAAGGCGTTTTCCTCGTCCTCGCAGTCTTTCATAAATCCGCAGTCCCCCGAAAGCAGCACCTTGTACTGCTCCATGGTAAGCCGTTGTGACAGCTTTGACACAAACTCGCCGTCCTTGTGCTTGGCTTCAAGCGTTATAAGCGACGAATCTAAATCATAACTGCGCACGCGGAATTTTCGGCGCGTAAGTATACCGTTGGTCTTGTCAAAATACGCGCTGTTATAAATGTCGTCAAAATACAGGCTTGTTACCCTGTATTCCCCGTTATTGCCGTGCTCGTCATGATGCATCAAGGGCAGAAGCCGACCGCGCAGCGCTCTGTAAGTTCCCTCGTCTATCATATATTTCAGCTCATGCCGCAGATGCCGTCCCGAAAATTCCATAGTTTTAAGCGGCGCCTGTTTGTCCCGAGCTTTTACCGTCTTCCTTAAAAACATATTCTCTCCTTAGTTTAAAAGAATTTTCCGCACCGTGACAGCAACGCAAAGCGTTGCTGTCGCTATCCCGCCGCACGGTCAAATCTCCGCTTCGCTCGGTGTTGACCGTGCGGCGGATTGCGGGAAATTCATGTGTGTGCGAAAAATTAATCTTTGCTTTCAGTACCTCTGATCTTCAATTATGTATCTTTATTAACCTCTATCTATATAATACCATATATAATATGATAAAGCAAGTGCCAAAATTGTAATATTTTGCACGTAATCAACAGTGAGTAATTTCTGCGTGAAAATTTCGGAGAATTTTGCAAAAACTACTTGACAAGAGTTTGACATTACGATATAATTATATAGTTGATAGCTATGCGCATGACAGGTTTTCTCCCCTGTTTTCGCATTTACAAAACATCAAAAAGGGGGTTATCAGATGAAAAGAACATACCAGCCCAAGAAGCTGCAGAGAAAGCATGAGCACGGCTTTATGAAGAGAATGGCTACCAAGAACGGTCGTAAGGTTCTCGCTCGCCGCCGCGCTAAGGGCAGAAAAAAGCTGTCCTACTGATACCGGTTACGAATGTCTGATTTCAAAAAAAGATATACGGTAATCAAAAGCAACCGCGATTTCAGTTTTCTCTTCAAAAAGGGAGAATCAATAGTTACCTACGCATTTGTGTGTTATATGCGCCCGCGTCGGGGCGGCAAGAACCGACTCGGGATAGTAACCGGCAAAAAGGTAGGCAACGCGGTCAAGCGGAATCGGGCAAGGCGGATCATACGGGAAGCATTCCGCCTTCTTGACCCGGTTATGAAAGAAAAAACACAAAAGCGTTATGATTTCGTTTTTGTCGCAAGAAGCAAAACGCCCTCGCTTAAAACGGGGCAGATTTGTTCGCTTATGCGGAAAAATATTCTGTCAAAGCTGTCATGAAGTACCTTTTTATCGCGATTATCAAGCTGTACAGACTTACGCTGTCAAAGATTTTACCGCCGTGCTGCCGCTACTATCCAAGCTGCTCCGAATACGGGTTGACCGCTGTTCGGCAATTTGGTGCGGTAAAGGGCGGTTATTTGGCTTTATGGAGAATAATTCGCTGCAATCCTTTCGGGCGCGGCGGGTATGATCCCGTTCCGAAAAAATTTATGCTCCGCCCCGATAAGTTTCCGCCGCCTTTTCCCATAGGCTGGGAAGATGCGGACGAAAGTACTGCTGATTTTTGAAGCATATCGCGTTTTAAACCGCTCAGCTTGTAGAAAAAGCCTGTTTGACGCGCAACGTCGGTGCATGAAATTTAAAAAAGTGCTGTGGTTCTGTGCAACGGTCATGTGGTCCGTTTAGCATTTTGGAACATTTTGCACAAAACTCTGAGGTTTTGTGCAACGGTCATGTGGTCTGTTAGCATTTTGGAACATTTTGCACAAAACTCTGCGAATGGCAAATGTGCGCGGTTTACGCTATATATGCGAAGCGGAGCAAAGGAAGCGTAGTATGAATAGCGGAAATTTTGAAATTATTTAATAATCGGCTTTAGGTAAACCCTTTATATAAAAACTGCGCGGTTTAAACCGCTTTTAGATATAATATGCCGATCGGCTTGCGAATCGGTAATTGACTGTCAAAGACTGAAAGGACGTGGACAATATACAATTTATATATAGCATAATAGGTACGCCGCTTGGGTATATCCTATATTTCATCTACCAGTTCATATGCAGCAACGTGGGTATCGCCATTCTGCTGTTTACTCTGATTATAAAGCTCGCCATGCTTCCGCTTTCAATAAAGCAGCAGAAGAACACAGCGAAGTCTGCTATATTCGCTCCTAAGGTAAAGGAAATACAGACAAAATACAGAAACAACCAGCAGAAGCAACAGGAGGAGCTTGCAAAGCTCCAGCAGCAGGGCTATAACCCAATGGGCGGCTGCGGCTCTATGCTGCTGACGTTTTTGCTCCTGTTCGGAGTTTTGGATGTTGTGTACAAGCCAATGACCCATATTGAGCATATTCCCTCTTCAAAAATCGAGGAGATAATTGAGGAGTCATATTCCGTAGAGTTGGCTTCCGTTTTTGTGAACGAGGTAAGTCTCGGAGCTGCGGAGCTTGCGGATATGAATGAGAAAGCGGTACAAAGACACAACGATATTGTCAAGGACGCGGGTCTTGTTATAGATTACTACAACGCCAATTGCCTGGAGCAGGGCGAAGCGGCTAAGGAGCTTAGCTTATTCGGAAGCATGACGGCGCAGGCTAAGGAAGTAGTAAACGCTGTTGTGGAGCATTCCATGCTGGCAGCGTATGAGCAGGACGAGAAAAATATCCTTTTTACAAGCACCGATATTTACGCGCTGACAGAAGCGGAAAATGAGGAGATGTCGGCGATAGAGGACGAGACCGCGCGTGAAGAATATAAGGCGCAGCATTCTTTCAGCGATGCTACACGTGAGCTTTTGACGAACGCCACAAAGCATATGGGCAGTCATAAGGTCATAAAGAATAAGGATGAGGACGCAAGGGTGGACTTTCAGCCCAATTCGGCGCTTCAAAGGGAGCTTTACGCGCTGGAAGCGTTCGGAACGGGCGACAACAGGAACGCATATTCCCCAGCCGTCATCGGTCCGGAGCTGAAAGAGACCATCATTGAGCTTTACGATAATCTTAACTTTATAGGCATTCCCTTGGGACAGGTCCCTTGGGAGCATATGGGATTCCCGCTTATTCTTATCCCGATAGTGTCTTTCCTGATGGCGCTGCTTCAGACCTTCATTTCCAACAAGATGATGGCTAAGAATAATCCCGAAGCTTCATCGAGCATGGGCATGATGAAAGTAACCCTTTATATAATGCCGCTGTTCTCGCTGTTTCTGGCATTTACAATTCCCGCGGGCGCGGGCTTCTATTGGACTATAAGCTACGTCTACGGCATTATACAGACGGTGGCTTTGAATAAGCTGTACAGCCCCGAAAAGCTTAAGGCTCAGGCGGAGGCGGAATACGCTCTGCGTATGAAGCAGGTGGAGATAGAGGCAAAGAAGGTGCGCGACACCGATAAGGACGACAGCATTCACGAGTATAACGGGGAGCAGCTGTCGCAGAAGGAAATAAACCGCCGTAAGCTGGCAGAGGCGCGCAGGCAGGACGCTTTGAAATACGGCGAGGAATATAAAGACGATGATTGATTTTTAATCGGAAGGGGATCATATCATGGAAAAAGAATTCAAGGCAAAAACCGTTGAGGAAGCAAAAGCCTATGCGGAGCTGGAATTTGGCGTCAACGTGGACGAGATTGATTTTGAAATTCTTGAACAGCCCAGAAAATCCTTGTTCGGGCTTAAGGGTGAGGCACGGATAAAGGCAATCTATAACGCTCCCAAAGCAGCTCAAGAGGAAAAAACTCTTGAAAGTCTCGCTGCGGAACCTGTGGAGGACAATGCCGATATCGCGGACGATTACGGCGATGAAAGCGGTGACGAGGGCGAGGGTGTTCTTCCCGAGGATTTCGATATGAACGGCAGCGCGAAGGTAAGAACGGCTATCGCGTATCTTACAGATGTGCTTCACGCGCTAAAGCTGGAAAACTTTACTATAACCCCCGTAATGAGAAACGGCAATGTGGTTCTGGATATCTCCGGAGAGAAGCTGGGCGTAGTGATCGGAAAGCGCGGCGAAACTCTGGACAGTCTCCAGTATCTGACAATTCTTGCCAGCAACCGCACCGAGGAGTCCTACTGCCGCATATCCATTGACTGCAACGGCTACCGCGACAAACGCCGCGAGACACTGGAAACTCTTGCCAAGAGAACGTCTCAGAAAGTCATAAAGCAGGGCAGAAAGATCGCGCTTGAACCGATGAATCCCTACGAGCGCCGCATTATTCACAGCTGCGTGGCGGAGATAGAGGGAGTATCCAGTCATTCCACAGGCGTTGAGCCTTACAGACGGGTAGTTATTTATGCCGATAAGCCGAAGTACGACAATCGCCGCCGCAGCAATAACAACCGCAGGCAGGGAAGCGGAGTAAAGAACTACAAGCAGTCAGGCGGATTTTCTACAAGTTTTGAGCGGGAATACAAGCGCCGCAGCTACGAACCGGACGAAAATGCCGACGCGGGCGCGTTCTCCAAGGAAACGGTCGATACGGAAAAGAATGCCACGCTTTACGGCAAGATAGAGCTTTGATAAAATACTCCCCGAGAGTTGGTTCTCGGGGAGATTTTTTATTGTTTGTCAACTTTCAGAAATTCTTCTAATGTAAGCCCGCTGTCGTGCACAAGTTTCGCGGTGCTTTCTCCAAGATATCTGATATGCCACGGTTCGTATATGTAGCCTGTAATTTCGGTCTTATCTTCGGGATAGCGGATTATAAAGCCGTATTTGTGGCAGTTTTCCGCCAGCCATATTCCCTCGTCGGTATGGGCATATTCATACTCCAGTTTTCCAACGTCCATGGCAAGACCGCTCTGATGCTCACTTCTCCCGGGAAGTGCGGATTCCATCAATGCCGCCTCGTATCCGTCTTGCTCCACCCAGTAATCGAAAAGCTCCTGCTGCCTTTGGTAAGAGCGGTAGCCCGACAGCAGTGTAAAATCATAACCCGTTTCCTCTTTCATTCTTACCCATGCGCCATACGCGCCGCTGTCAAGCTCTCCGCCGTAATCCTCGGGCAGCGAGTATACTTTGTTTACAAGAAGTATTCCACCTACGGTGGTAACTCCGTTTTCGGTTATCGGCTCGGGCGGGATAATTTCGGACGTAACGCTTCCCATGCAGTCGATATCATCAAAGCTGTTCAAAACCGTCAAAGTCCCGCCGCTTATCGTCCCCGTTTCCTCTATGGTCAGAGTTCCGCCAAGCTCCATACTGCCCTCAATCACAATATCTCCGAGCACTTTTATGCTGCCGCCCTCCGCGCATTTCAAAATGCCTTTTACGGTGAGTGTCGCGCCCTCCGAGATTTCAAGAGTTCCGTTTGCTTCAACGATAAGTGTTTCGTTTTCCCCTATGGTCGCGTTGTGTGCTACGATTTGCTCCGCGCTTCTCGCTTCTCGCGGGGACGCTTCGTGTGTCCCGTCTGATTTGCAGGCGGTAAGCGTCATAAGAAGATTTGCAAGAATTAGTACTATGATTTTTTTCATGTTATTACAGTCGGGCGCGGGATTGGATTTTGTTTTGTCCGCGCCGTTTCCCCTTTCAATAAATAAGACAGTATTTATTGTCGAAAGGTTGCGTTTTTCTTAAAAAAGTGATCCCCGAGGATTGCTCGGGGAGATTTTTGTATTGTATATATTGCGGTAAGGCTGAAATCTTGCTGTAAGCGCTTTAGTAGCTTTTTGGTTTCATTATGACTTTATTTTACATCTATTTTATGCTATAATGTATATGGTGCGTTTGAAGTGTATCTAAAATATGTTCAAGAGGTTAAGATTATGAATAAATTAGAAGTAGCCTGCTTTTCGGGGCACCGCAGACTGCCAAGGGACTGCGCAGAATTAAAAAGACGGCTGAAGTCAGCTGTAACAGACCTGATAGAACGGGGCGTTGTATTCTTTGGCGCAGGCGGGGCATTAGGCTTTGGCATGATTGCTGAGGAAACCGTATTATGGTATACTTGAAAAAGCGGATAAAGTGAGAATTCTGTCCCCGCATTAAATTTCAAAAAGTCGTGCGTTTGCGAACGCAAACGCGCGCGGTTTCCGCTAAGCATGCGGAGCGGAACGAAGTGAAGCGGAGTATGCTTAGCGGAAATTTTGAAATTTTTTAAAATAATTAGCTTTAGGTCAACCTTTATATACAAACTAATGCGCGCCCCTTTATATGGAGCGCGCGTTTATAGTTTTTTAAGGCTGATTGTTTACAAATCGTCCGCGTCCTGCACGGGCTTTTCGTAGGGGTCAACCGCTACACCCGTGTACATTCCCTGCGGATCGGTCTTTAAATGAGCCTGCGGAGCGCCGTCAACCATCTTCTCCACTACTGCGTCAATTCTTTCCTGTTTTTTAAGAGAGGGTCTTTTTTTCATAAATAGTTTTCCTTTCGTATGGGGTTGGTTTGTCGGAAATAGTATTTGCGCAAACCGCTCCCATATAATCGGAAATTTATGCCGCTTAAGCAGCTCCCTTTACGGGGGTGTATTCCTCGCCGCTTGTGGCGCGCTTAAGCGCTTCGAGCAGAGTCGGAGTCCGCCACTCGTAGGTGTAGCGGTTGACCTGCCCGCCGTTATCCCAAAGGAACGTGGCTATGCCGTAATCGTCGCACATTTTTACAAGCTTTTCGCAGAAATATATTACGCTGTCATGATCGTTTCCGCTGGCGGCATACTCGCCGATTATGACGGGTATCCCGTTATCGGTAAAAGTGGATTTCATTTTTCCGATAAGAGTTTCCATCTGATTTTCCTCGGCGGGAGTGCCCCATTCGTTCTGGATATTTGTGGTGCAGAACTGCCACGGGGTGTAATAGTGAACGGATATGATGCTCTTTCCTGCGGGGTCGTTGGGCATTACATAGCCGCTGTTGCAGGTCCTTTCAATATCTGTCCAGTAGCCGGCTATCAACAGATGGCGTGAGGGATTATTTCCGCCGCTGCTTCTTATTAGATCTACAAACTCTTGATTTATTTTATTCAGAAGCTCATAGGCGCTGTCCTGTGACAAATTGTCAAAGCCTACTTCGTTGAGCGACTCGAAAATCAGTCTTTCGTCGTAGTTTTCAAAGCGCGGGGCTATCTGTGTCCAGAGCGTTCTGTACCGCGCCATTGTTCCGTCATAATCCGATACGGAGTTCGATATCCACGCGCCAAACTGAGGATCGCCGCCTCCATCGTGATGAATATTGATTATAACATACATTCCCAGATCGTAGGCATAATCTACCACTGTCTGGACTCTGTCGAGCCATTCCGCGTTAATGTTGCCCTCGGCGTCAATGTGATCGCGCCAGGTGACGGGTATCCTTACGGCATTTATGCCGTCCTCCCACAGCGCGCTGAAAAGCTCCTGTGTCGCGAAAGGGTTTCCCCAAAGTGTTTCGTCTACCTGCTCGCCCTCTTCGACGTGCTCATTGATTATCCCGTCGCCGTCCCTGTCTGCCTGACATACGTCCAGAGTGTTGCCGAGATTCCAGCCTATCCTCATGGCGCTTACCAGCTCCTGCGAGGTCATTTCGATCATCTCTTCGGGAGCGCCGTTTTCCGAGGACCCAATATCGGAGGGGTTCGCGTCCTTTGCACAGCCCGTAAGCGCTATTGCCGCCACTGTCAGCAAAGCAAAAAAGCCTGTTTTTTTCATATTGTTTCCATCCCTTCTTAAAATATACGTTCTGTTTGATATTATGATATCATTTAAACTCTATACTTTATATCGTGTTTGTTGTATTATTATCAAATTGGTTTGAAAAATTGCGGGCGCAAACGGGAGTAATAATAATTTAGATTAAAGGGTGTATGCAAACCTCTTTAGAACAACAAAACAGTCAAGAAGTCAAAGGCGCTGAAAGCCGGAATTCACTGTGCGCCCACGCATGAATTTCCCGCAATCCGCCGTGAGGGTTTTGCGCAAAAGTTAAGGAAATGCTTAAAATGTTATGTCGTAATTTGCGCAAAACTCCGCGCAGCCCGCAAAGCGGGCGGAGCTTTCATGGCGAGATAGCGCAAACAACGCAAAGCGTTGTTTGCAGCGGTGCGGGAAATTCTTTTTAATAATTCCAATTTTGGTCAACATATCTTAAAAGCATCTCAGCCCGGAGCCACCTTTAAATCAAGAATCAGACCGCTCAGAACAACACAGCTTGATAGAATAAATTATTATTTATCAAGCAAAAATCTCAAACAGCTCTTGACTTCTCGGCTTTATTATGCTAAAATATAATCAAATAAACCTTTCGGAGGAACTTTATATGAAAATGGACGTAAATCTCGATTACCTTGCAAAAGCTCTGCTTACGCTTAAAACGGAAAAGGAATGTGTGGCGTTTCTGGAGGATATCTGCACTCCGCAGGAGCTTAAGGCTATATCCCAGCGGCTGACGGTTGCGAAGCTGCTGCGCGAGAACAGAGTGTACACCGAGATCGTTGAGGAAACGGGCGCTTCCACCGCCACCATATCCCGCGTGAACAAGACCCTCAATTATCAGGCGGCGGGCGGTTACGAAATAGTTTTCGACCGCTTGAAGGATAAGTAATGGCGGGCTACGGAGAATTTGCGGAAGTATACGATTCGCTTACGTTTAATGTTCCATATGATAAAATCGCAAAATATTATGCGGAGATTTTGTCGGAGCTGACAAGCGGCAAACGAATCCTGGATATGGGCTGTGGTACTGGAAATCTGACAATTCGGCTTGCAAGGTCGGGTTTTGATATGATAGGGCAGGACGCTTCGGTGGAAATGCTGTCAATTGCCGTGAATAAGTCCGACAAGGTGCAGTGGATATGCCAGAATATGGCGAAAACCGAAATCGGAGAGCGTGTTGATGGGGTTATATCAACACTTGACAGCGTTAATCATCTCAAAAGCCGTGCGGAGATTTTCAGCTG
Source organism: uncultured Oscillospiraceae bacterium (assembly GCA_910587135.1). Taxonomy (GTDB): domain Bacteria; phylum Bacillota; class Clostridia; order Oscillospirales; family Ruminococcaceae; genus CAG-115. The sequence goes on along the minus strand of CAJULF010000011.1, from coordinate 2,570 downwards.
CTTTAAAAGCGCGGCGGAAAGTCTTAATCACGGAGGAGTGTTTGTTTTTGACGTCAACACAATTTACAAGCACCGTGAAATTCTTGGCAACAACACGTTTGTGTACGATGTTGACGGGGTTTACTGCGTGTGGCAGAACAGCTTTAGTTCCGTTGACAATGGGGTAGACATTGATTTGGACTTGTTCTTTGAGGGGCGGGACGGGCGATATTCACGAGGCGAGGAGCATTTTCGGGAGATTGCGCTCTCCGATGGCGAAATTTGTCAGATGCTGCGTGAGGCAGGTTTCTCTGCTGTCAATATATGGGAATATCTCACGTACAATAAGCCCGGAGAAGACAGCGAAAAAATGCTGATTATGGCTAAATTAACGTAAATATTACAACCGATACGGATAAGTTGCGGGTTATGAGGTAGAAATGGGTAAAATTGTAAGGGCTTTATCGGAAGACGGCAGCGTCCTCTGCTCGGCTTTGGATTCTACGGATATGGTTAGGGAGCTTGCGCGGCTGCATAATGCAAGCTCCGTTGTTACGGCGGCGCTGGGGCGTATGACCACGGCAGGTTCTATTATGGGAGCTATGCTGAAATATGAGGGCGATACCCTTACGCTGAGGATAAACGGAGGCGGCGCGGCGGGTACGCTGACGGTGGTTTCGGACTACCGCGGAAACGTGAAATGCTGCGCTGGAAACCCAAACGCAGAACTGCCGCCGAGAGCCGACGGCAGGCAGGACGTGGCGGGGATAGTGGGCAGGGACGGATTTCTGACAGTGGTCAAGGATATGGGGCTTAAAGAGCCTTACTGTGGGCAGATACCGCTTGTTTCGGGTAATATCGCGGAGGACGTTACCGCGTACTATACCGTCAGCGAGCAGATACCCACCGTCTGCGCCTTGGGAGCGGTCTTTGACAAGGGAGAGGTAAAGGTGGCGGGCGGCTTTATGGTGCAGCTCGTTCCGCCTATTGCGGACAGCGCGGTGGACTGCATAGAAAAAAATCTGAAAAATATGGACTCTATAACCGAAATGCTGGAGAAAGGGCTTGACCCCGAAAAAATTGCTCTTTCGGCACTGGAGGGACTGGGCGGAGAGATACTCGACAGTTGGGACGCGCAATATTACTGCGACTGCTCGCGGGAGCGAACGGAGCGCGTTATGATATCCCTCGGAAAAGCCGAACTGGAGCGTCTGGCGGAAGAGCAGCAGGAAACCGAGGTGTGCTGCCATTTCTGCAATAAAAAATACCGCTTTTCCGCGGAGGAGCTGAAAAGACTGGCGGAGATCTGCTGAAAATATAAAATTCGGGGCAACACCGCACAAGCTTTGTGCAGTGTTGCGCAAAATACAAAATGTAACGAGGACTAACGGTAATGAAAAAGGCTGCCTGTTTATTTATATCATTGGTTTTGCTGTCATGTTCTGCCTGCAGGAATACAGAAGAATCGTTTGCGGAAACGCAAGAAATTCAAGAGAGCGGTAAGGAGGAAGAGAAAGTCGATACCCAAGATTCAAAAGTCATATTTTCCGATAAATTGACATATACAAATTTAGACAGTGAATCCTCCGTCAGTGAAGTGCGGGATATTCTGACAAAAGCCGATATACGGAAAGAATATGTTGACACCGTGCTGGGTTGGGTTTCGGATTATAATGACTGTATGAGGGCGTGCCCTTCTTTTTCTTTGGCAGGAGATTTTATCACAATAGACGGAACTGCGGTTGACTATGGGGACTACTATCCGATGTCTGTTGAGTGGTTCAAAAACAATAACAGGAATTATCATGATATACTTTGCCGTATCGCGGCATTTGAATTAAATCAAGATAATATATCGGTTGAAAAAGCAATTGAGAAAGAAAATTTTGACTGTTGGGACACCGATACGTCATGGCTGTATACGGACGGCGATATCCTCTTTGGACGGGAAGCGGCAGAAGGGGAGCAGAAAGAGTATGTGCCTTTTCCTCTTATTAACTGGAGTGAGGACGCGACAGCGAATTATTTTACGCTTTTTGATCCTATTCAAGCTGAAGGTGAGTGTAACGAACGGGAAATGTTTCAGGCTATACGGGAACAATGGAGTGAGCTGGGAATATCTTTTAAAGAAAACGCGTTTTCTTTAATTACTTTCTGGACACAAAGTGACGACATGATATTCGTTTCTCATGCGGCAGCTTTAATTGAAACGGATAACGGATACCTGCTGTTTGAAAAAACCAATCCCGAATCTCCTTATGCGGCGACAAAATTTTCTTCTGCGGATGGAGTTAAACAATACTTGTATAATATGATGGCTCTGGATTACTCAAGATATGATGATCAGGTCGGTACGTATGTTATTTTAAAGAACGACAATCTGTTATGACATATTTGAAATGTTTGTCGGAACGGGAAATTGTTCCGACAGGCAGATCAAAATATTTAAAAATTTTAAAATTTTTTTTAAAAACCGCTTGACAATTTCGGGAGAAGTGTGTATAATATAATAGTCGCTCCGATAAAGGACGGCAAGATGTGGAAGTTTAGCTCAGCTGGGAGAGCATCTGCCTTACAAGCAGAGGGTCATA
>CAJULF010000010.1:52412-71153 GCA_910587135.1 uncultured Oscillospiraceae bacterium | reverse complement strand
CCACATTAAATAAAAAAAGTCCAGCCTTTGCCGGACTTTTTCTACAGACTGGAGCGGCATTCACTTAAAAATGCCGCTCTCAATTTATGTTTTTAATAGTATAAAATTTTGCACAAAGAAATAGTAATGATTATTATTTTATGACATTCATATCATGTCAACCAACTGGTTGGTTGCAAACCCTATTTTGGTTGGTCGAGTTGGTTGCTAATATAATATATTTATGTAAATTTTATGCTTGGTTTTTCCTTTATCTCAAACTTCATTAAAACGCGCGGTTGAGCTATTTAAAAGCACCTAAAAAGCTCTGAAAAGGTTTTTGGAAAATTCTTGACAAATAGCCAATTAAGCATAAAAAGACAAAAAAAGCCCGAAAAGTTTTTGACAACCTTCCGGGCATGATTTTATTTTATTCCACTGTTTCAAGTCTAAAAAACGGCTCTATAGAGCCACTTTCGGCGCGTTTCCGCATTTTTCAAGCCTTTTTTAGGTTTTTTTATTTTCCGCATTCTACCTGTCAAATAACAGTTATAGTCAGGCGGGCGAACGGAATATCCGCGGTTACGGTGACGGCAACAGCTACGCAAACCGTGGTGAGCACTGGGTTCGAGGTCATTACAGCCGCGACGGTGAAATGTCGGGAGCAAGGCGCGATAATCGCGGCAGATACAGCCGCGCCGACGGCAAGGAGCACATGATTGAGCAGCTTCACGAGCTGATGGAGGATGCTTCCAACGAGCGCCAGCGCGACGTTATCCGCCGCTGCATGGAGCAGCTGGAAAACGAGTGACAGGGCGAGCCTATGTTTACCGAGCGGGAATTACTCGACGCCATAAAAGAGTGCGAGAGCGCACCCTCGTCGTACCGGAGCTGCGAGAGACTGGCGGTGTTCTATTCGCTTTATGACAGGCTGTACGGCTCAGCGGCAGAAGCTCCCGAAAAGCATGCCAGAAACGCGGATATTCGGTCTGTCTCCGACAGTGAATTCATGCGCCTGATAGCCGGAAAGGACTGGGCCGATCTGCTCCTTATCCTCGACGAGCTTATGGACAGCGTTAAAATTCTACAGCCGCGCCTATACGACGCCGTTATGCGAAAGCTGCGCGAATAATTTTTAAGAGGGGCATGTGATTGCCCCTCTTTAATTTGTTGTCTTAATTTTGTCGGCTTACCGTGTTGCATTTCGTGTTGCATAGTGTGTGAAAACAGCCCTCAAAATGATTAAATTTTCAGCATTTGTGCAGGAAATTTAATCGGCGCAAGATATAGCAATCCCGCACCGTTAAGCCGTTCATGGCAACTGTACGGGATTGCGGTAATATTAAGTTTGGCGCAGACGGTGGGATTCGAACCCACGGTACTTTTCACAGTACAAACGATTTCGAGTCGTTCTCGTTATGACCACTTCGATACGTCTGCAAATAAAATTGACAACAATAATATTATACATTTTTTGAGCGAATTTGTCAAGGGGGTTAAGGCGAAAAATTTGCGAAGCCGACATAAAAAGCGCATAAGAAAAATATTTCCAAAAAAACCTATACAGGACTTGAATTTTCCGTCAAAATAGTATATAATAAAAAATAAGTATGTAGAATAATTGAGGCTGCGTAATCATTTACCTTTGAAAAAGGAGCATCATTGTATGTTTGACGGATTTGTAAAAATAGCTGCGGGGACGCCGAAAATAAAGATAGCCGATTGCGGGTATAATAAAAATGCGGTGATCGGCGTAATGGAGCAGGCTGCGGAGCGCGGCGCGAAGATATTGGTCCTGCCGGAGCTGTGCGTAACCGGCTACAGCTGCCAGGATCTGTTCTTTCAGAGCGCGCTTCTGGAAAACGCTCTGGAAGCGCTGAGGGGGATCGTGGAGTTTTCCGCCGGTTTGGATATGCTGACGGCGGTAGGCTGCCCGCTGACCGTTCGCGGAAAGCTCTACAATTGTGCGGTAGTGATAAAGGGCGGAGCGGTGCTTGGAGTAGTTCCGAAGAAATACCTCCCGAATTATAACGAATTTTATGAAATGAGACATTTCGTGCCTGCGCCCGATTGGCGGTGCGAAACAGAGCTTTTCGGGAAAAGCGTGCCCTTCGGTCTGAATCTGCTGTTTGACTGCACCGGGCTTCCCGAACTGACGTTCGCCGTTGAGATATGCGAGGACCTGTGGGCGGCGAATCCGCCTTCCACCGCGCTTGCGCTGAGCGGAGCGACAGTCATAGGCAACCTCTCCGCAAGCAACGAAACCATCGGCAAGGACAGCTACCGCCGTTCGCTTGTGTCGGGACAGTCCGCACGTCTGCTGTGCTCCTATGTCTACGCAGGCGCGGGCGACGGTGAAAGTACGCAGGATCTGGTATTCGGCGGGCATAACATAATCGCGGAAAACGGCGTGATACTTGCCGAAAGCAAGCTGTTCAGAAACGAGCTGACCATAACCGAAACGGACGTTAAACTTCTTGCTTTTGAACGCCGCAAGAACACCTCTTTTGCCGACGAGCCGCTTCGGGAAGCCATAAGGATACCGTTTGAGCTGGAGCTTTCCGAAACCGCGCTCACACGCTTTGTAGACTCTGCGCCGTTTGTGCCGGATACCGACGCGGAGAAGCATAAGCGCTGCCATCGTATACTGTCCATGCAGGCGCACGGTCTGGCAAAGCGAGTGGAGCACACAGGCTGTAAAACGCTTGTCGTGGGTATTTCAGGGGGACTTGATTCTACCCTCGCACTGCTTGTGTGCATTGAAACGATGAAGCTGCTGAACCGTCCCATGAGCGATATAGTCACCGTGACAATGCCCTGCTTCGGCACGACAGCGCACACCCGAAGCAATGCCGAGCGCCTCTGCGAGCTTCTTGGAACTTCCCTGCGGGTCATAGACATATCCGCGTCCGTAAGACAGCATTTTGCCGATATATGTCACGATGAGAGCGTCCATGACGTGGTGTATGAAAACTCACAGGCGCGTGAGCGCACCAAGGTGCTTATGGATATAGCCAACGCCGAAGGCGGGCTGGTGGTAGGCACGGGCGATCTGTCCGAGCTTGCGCTGGGCTGGGCAACCTATAACGGAGATCATATGAGTATGTACGGTGTAAATTCCTCCGTTCCCAAAACGCTTGTGCGGCATATCGTGTATTATTATGCCATAACTTCAAAAGATCATCTGCTGCGCGGCGTGCTAATCTCGATCTTCAACACCCCCGTCAGCCCCGAGCTTCTTCCCGCGGACGAAAACGGGGAAATATCACAGATAACTGAGGATCTGGTAGGACCCTACGAGCTGCATGATTTCTTTTTGTATAACGGCATACGCCGAGGCTTCCCGCCGCGTAAGGTGCTTCGCCTTGCGGAGTATGCATTCTCCGGACAATCACCCGCGGCATACGATCGCGAAACGATCCTGAAATGGCTTAAGATATTCTACCGCCGCTTTTTCTCGCAGCAGTTCAAACGCAGCTGCCTGCCCGACGGAGTAAAGGTAGGTTCAGTCACGCTTTCCCCGCGCGGCGACTGGCGGATGCCGAGCGATGCCGAGTCGCGTGAATGGCTTTCGGAGATAGGCGATAGTAAATAAAAGGGAAGAAATAAGATATAAAGCCGACTTCAGTCAGCTCTCTTGCTTGTTAAAGGTGAACCGAATGGTAGAGAATATAAAAAAGCGCATTATACATTTTTATACTCACGGTAATATAATAGAGGACTTCGTCGAAGCCCGCCGCCAAAAAACGGCAAAGCTGCGGCGCGTCATTCGTGCGTGTTTTTATATTCAGTGCGCGCTGGCGGTGTGCTGCATTGCCGCGGCGCTGCTGATGGGGGCGGCGGGAGCATACGCGATCATCGCAGGCTCGATAGCGGTCTGCGTTGTGGCGTTTATATCATTGGGCGGCGGCACGGTTGAGAAAACCATTCTCTATATCCTCGACCTTGCCTATGCGGTCATCTGCTTTATTGTGGGAGGTCTTATCGGCTCTTCCGCGTTCATGGTATGCGGAGCGCTTATGCTGCTGTCGGCAGCCGTAGCGCTCGGGGGATTTTTTGCGGCATGGTGCAGACAGTACCTTCTGGATTTCTCGCCCGCAAGAATAACCCGCGCCGATTATACCCCCCTTACCCCTTACGATTCCGCGGACGCCGCGCGGCAGAGCGCCGCGCCTGTTCAATCCGCTCCCGCGCCTCCTCCGCCTCCTCCCAAAACCGAAATGGAAATGCTGGCGGAAAAGCTGTCTGATATCCTCGGTTCTATACCTGATGTAAAATCCGTATCACATACCGCGGCGGCGCGGGAAAGCAGGGCGGACACGCCGTCCGCCGCGTCCGCGGAACACCCCGGCGAGAACAAACCCGTCCCGCCGCAATCCGATGAAACAAACAACAGCGCCGAAGCCGTTTTAAGCTCCGCAGCTTCCGCCGCCGTAACCGACAGGAATACCGAAGCTCCCTCGGTAAAACCCGATACCATAACAGCTTACGATATCAAAGCGGAAAATGACGATGTACCTTCTCCCAAAGCCGATACACGGTCGGAATTCAACGTGGTTTCCTCCGGTGTCGAGGCGGCAGAGGTATTGCCCGCCGACTTATCGATAGACGGCTGAAAGGAGCACAACAAAAATGAACAAAATACTGTTTGCGGGCTTTGATGGTATTGATAATCCCGCGCGTGAGCTTGTCGGCGCGGTAACCGCTCCCTGCCGCCGTGTTGTACTTCCTAATGACAAGACAGCCTCCGCGGAGCTTCTTAAAGCCGAAACAGCGCGCTTTCAGCCCGACATTGTGCTTATGACGGGACAAAAGCCGGCGATAAAAGATAAGGTATCGGTGGAGCTTTGCGCGAAATCATCGGGGGAAACGCTGACTACCGCGCTTGATTGCGAGACTGTGAGGGATTTTATCCTGTCCCGCGGCTATGCCTGTTACATATCGAAGAATTGCGGCACTTCCTATTGCAATCATATTTATGCCGAGTGCCTGAGGGTCTTCCCCCGCGGATTGTTCATACATATTCCGTTTAAAAAGAATATAACGGATTTTGCCAAGCTTAAAAACGTTTTTGAGCAGCTTGTAACCGCTTTGAATCAACACATTTTAACAATCTGATAATTTGAAGCCGCGCAAAAATTATGCAGTCAAAGGTGCGTACAAAACCGCGGAGCGTACCGCCCACGCATGAAGTTTCAAAAAGTCGCGCATTTGCCGAACGGCAAATGCTGCGCGGTTTCCGCCGGGTATGCGAAGTGAAGTGGAGCGAAGCGTAACGAAACGGAGCATGACCGACGGAAATTTTGAAATTTTTTAAATAAGGAGTTCAACATGAAATTGCTTTTGATAGACGGAAACAGCATAATGAACCGCGCTTTTTACGGCATACGTCTGCTGTCCAATAAAAAGGGGACGTTCACAAACGCCCTTACGGGCTTTATGAACATCTACATGAAGCTGCTCAAGGAGGAGCAGCCCGACCGTGTGGGCGTGGCGTTTGATTTGAAAGCGCCCACCTTCCGTCATAAAATGTATGACGGGTATAAGGCTACCCGTCACGGAATGCCCGAAGAGCTTGCGCAGCAAATGCCTATAATCAAGGAGTTGCTCAAAGCTATGGGGGTAACGCTTATTGAAAAAGAGGGCTATGAAGCGGACGATATAATCGGAACGCTTTCCCGCGCGGCGGCGGATAACGGCGGCGAGTGCGTTATAATGACGGGCGACCGCGACAGCTTCCAGCTTGTGGGCGATAAAGTCACCGTGCGCCTTGCGGGAAACAAAGAGGACGTTCACTACACCCCCGCCAAAATAGCGGAGGTATACGGAGTTTCCCCGCGTGAAATGCTGGAGGTAAAGGCGCTAATGGGCGACCCGTCGGATAATATCCCCGGAGTTGCGGGCGTGGGCGAAAAAACCGCGCTGAGCCTTATACAGAAGTACCATACGATAGGATATATTTATGATAATATAGACAGCATAGAGGTCACCGCGTCCGTGCGAAATAAGCTGATAAACGGCAAAGAGAGCGCGGAGCTGTCACGCAGACTGGGCGAAATAGAGCTTCACGCTCCCGTCTCCGAAAATATGGAGGATTACAGGATAGCCGAGGGCGACAAAGCGCTTGCGGCGGGCATACTCACCGAGCTGGAGATGTTCGGCGTAATGAAAAAGCTGGAGTTGGACAAAACCGCGCCCAAAGCCCCCGAAAATCTTATTTCAGTCGAGAGTGCTCCCGAGCCCGAAGCCGCTCCGAAGATAACCCCCGATACCGTCGAGTATGACGGCGATGCGCTTACGGTAATGATGACTGGGGAGAATATTGAGGTATTCCGCGGCGAATCACCCGTTTCGGACGATCTGAAAGCTATCCTCGAAGGCTCCGAACCGAAGCATACCGATAACGCCAAAGCGCTGTATTCCCGTTGCCTTAAAGAGGGAATATCGCTGAACAACGTGACCTTTGACGCTACCCTCGCCGCCTACCTGCTAAATGTAAACAGCAGCGATTATTCGACGGGGCGGCTCTGCGCGGAGTACGGCGTATCGGAAAACGCTCCCACAACGGCGCTGAGAAATCTGAGCGAAATATTGTTCAAAAAGATATGTGAGCAGGGAATGTTAAAGGTATTGCGCGATATAGAGATTCCGCTTGCCGAAGTGCTTTCCTCAATGGAGCTTGACGGTATCGCGCTTGACGTAAACGCGCTGCACGCTTTTGGCGAGAACCTGCTCCCGCAGATAGACCAACTTGAAAAGAACATTCACCTGATGGCGGGGCACGAGTTCAACATAGGCAGCCCCAAGCAGCTTGGAGCGGTGCTTTTCGAGGAGCTTGGACTTCCCGCGGGAAAGAAGCGCAAAACGGGCTATTCCACCGATGCCGAAACTCTGGAGGGATTGTCCGATAAGCACCCCATAGCATCGGCGATAATTGATTACCGAAAGCTGACAAAGCTCTACAATACCTATGTAAAGGGGCTGGAGGGCTGCGTTTCCGCCGACGGAAGAATGCATACCACCTTCAAGCAGACGGAAACGCGCACGGGGCGCATATCCTCTGCCGAGCCGAATATCCAGAATATCCCTGTCCGCACCGAGCTGGGACGCAGCTTCCGCGGATTTTTCGGGGCAGGGGAGGGCAAGCTGCTTGTTGACGCGGATTATTCCCAGATAGAGCTCAGAGTTCTTGCCTCTCTCGCGGAGGATAAGGTGATGATAGACACCTTCAAGGAGAACCGCGACATTCACACCGAAACCGCCTCCAAGGTGTTCGGAATGCCGCCGGAGTGGGTGGATAATGATATGCGCCGCAGGGCGAAAGCAGTAAATTTCGGCATAGTCTACGGCATCGGAGCGTTTTCCCTGGCTAAGGATATCGGCGCGAGTCTGCCCGAGGCAAAGAAATATATCGAGGATTATCTGAATCATTTTTCGGGCGTAAAGAATTATATGGAAACTGTCACCAAAAGCGCGGAAAAAGACGGGTACGCGGTAACGCTGTTCGGAAGACGCCGCTTTATTCCGGAAATATTAGCCGCCAATAAAACGGTAAAGGCACTCGGAAAGCGCATAGCCATGAACACGCCCATACAGGGTACTGCTGCGGACATCATCAAGCTTGCGATGGTGCGGGTATATCGGCGTTTAAAGTCGGAACTTCCCGATGCGCGGCTGATATTGCAGGTTCACGACGAGTTGATCGTGGAGGTGCCCGAAAGCCTTGCTGAAAAAGCGTGCGCATTGCTCAAAGAGGAAATGGAGGGCGCGGTATCCCTTGCCGTTCCGCTGATAGCCGAAGCGAAGTCGGGCAAGACATGGCTTGACGCGCACTGATATACGGCTGGCAGTGGCACTGTCGGTTTCGCTGAAAGCACTTAGAGCCTGTTTAGTATCTCGACGTGCGCAGATTGCGCGACGGACTTTTCGTCAGGCGACAGCAATTTTTTACCGATGTACTGTATATCGGCTTGACGCAGTCAGCCCACCAAGTACTTTTGACCCGGTAAGCGGAAAAATTTGCCGCAAGACGGGTTTTGAGCAGCTATGCGGACAGGTTCTTAAATGTTGTCGAGAAGCGGCGTATTTTAATAATTGCTGTGAACGGACGCCGATTGTATAGGGAGAATTATGGAAGTTTTTTGTGAGAAGCTTTGTGAGCTGGAGCGGCTCTGCTTTGAGGACAGTTGGACAGCGGAAATGCTTGCGGAGCAATTGAAAAATCCGTTGACAACAGTCGCGGCGCAGTACATCGGTGAAGAGGTCGCAGGCTATGCGGTAGGCAGGGTAGCCGCCGACGAGGGCGAGCTTTTCAGAATAGCGGTGCGCCCCGAGTTCCGCCGCCGCCATATTGCGGAAAAGCTGCTTGCCGAGCTGCACGAAAAAATGCGCCTGCGCGGAGCGGCAAAATGCTTCCTTGAGGTAAGAAGCCGCAACGCCCCCGCCATTGCGCTGTACGAAAAGCATGGCTATAAAAAGATAGCCGTGCGCAAAAACTACTATAAAGATGATGACGCGGTAATTTACGTATTGGAATTGGAAAATAAGTGTTGATCATATGTTTTCCGCATTAAATCATATGGAAATTTTAATAGCTGATATATAAGTTAAAAATTGCCAAGTTCGCAAAAAAATTTTATGTATTCCGTCATAAAATAAAAAATTAAAATCTCCGCACTCATTAGAGGTGCGGAGATCAAATTGCAGAAAAAGCCTTTTGACAACATAATGTCGGCGCATTAAATTTCAAAAAGCGCGCAGCTTGTAGAAAAAGCTTATATGCCACGCAATGTCGGCGCATGAAATTTCAAAAAGTCGTGCATTTGCGAACGCAAATGCACGCGGTTTCCGCTAAGCATGCGGAGCGGAACGAAGTGAAGCGGAGTATGCTTAGCGGAAATTTTGAAATTTTTTTAAATAATCCAATTTAGGTCAACCTTTATATACAGGCTGAATCTCCGCACCCCGTATGGGGCGCGGAGATTTCCGTTGACCGTATTTATCAGAAGTCGATATCATTGACCGCCGAGTTAGCGAGCTGAAGCTCCTTTTTGGGGATTCTCTTGAGCGGCGAGTAGATAAACTTTTTGCAGGAGTCGTAGCTTTTCACATCTCCGAATTTCGAGCACTTTATTTTATCGCCCTCGCCGGCGGTAGCCATCTCGCAGTACTTGCAGGAAGGCTTGATATTATTGCCGAACAGTTTTTTCTTAGCCATAGCATTTTCCTCCAATTGTAGTTATCTCACTGTCAGACAGCGCGATATGATTTACAGTATTCCTTTACATATATTATATCACAAAGCGGCGAAAAAGTCCACAAATAAAATATCAGGAAATAACGCCGCGATTTTGTGTATTATGACGAAAGGCGCTTAAGGGAACGCTGATTAAACCGCAATCGCCCCGCTCAAACGAGCGAACTCACGGGGCAGATTGGGTTGCGCTTTGAGCAGCAATTCCTTAATTTCCCGTATTTAAGACAATGATTCTGTGATCGTCATAGTATGAGAAATATATCCAGTCCCCCGTCGCACAGTAAAAAACCGTAGTCGACCTCGTCCCCGTATTTCGGAAAGACCGCAGCCTTTTTGTTTTGGGTATCGGCGATTATCATCTCCGCGGAATCGCCGTCCGCCCCGTCCGTTCTTGTCACTCTGACAGCCGCCGCTGACTGTGCGGAAATCAGGAATTCGTCCACACTCAAATTGATTTCTGATAAGTGAAACGTTGCCGTTAATGTCGGTTTCGGGGATCTGGTCGGGAGTATATTCCGCTGCGGTAATCCCCGCGGGGGTGTCGGAAAGGGCAGATTCCTTCGCCGATTCCGAGCCGAAAAATTGAGTGTATTCGTAATCGCCTGCCGTACTTTCGGGAACAGGTTCGGAAACGTCCGTGCCGCGATGGCAGCCTGATAGCAGGATAATTCCCACAGCAAGCGAGGGAAGGATATTAAATTTCATTTCAGTGCCCCCTTAAAAGCGAAGTCAAAAATATATGCAAAAAAGTTTCGTCCGCTGTTTAAAATTGTTATTTTCACCAATAATGAGGGAGAGAAACAGACAATAGCGAGAGAATAAACAGGTATATCGGATTTACGACAAGGTTAAAATCTTAAGCGACCCAAAAACCAAGCAGTCAAATGCGCTGAAAGCATAAATCAACTGACCGCCCACGCATGAAATTCCCGAAATCCGCTGCGAAAGCAAAGCGGAACGAAGTGAAGCGGAGCTTTCACAGCGGGATAGCGCAATCCGCCATAGGCGGATGGAGCGGTTCGGGGAATTCTTTTAAATAATGCGCTGAAAGCAGAAATCAACCGACCGCCCACGCATGAATTTCCCGAAATCCGCTGCGAAAGCGAAGCGGAACGAAGTGAAGCGGAGCTTTCACAGCGGGATAGCGCAATCCGCCACAGGCGGATGGAGCGGTTCGGGGAATTCTTTTAAATAATGTGCTGAAAGCAGAAATCAACTGACCGCCCACGCATGAATTTCCCGAAATCCGCTGCGAAAGCGAAGCGGAACGAAGTGAAGCGGAGCTTTCACAGCGGGATAGCGCAATCCGCCACAGGCGGATGGAGCGGTTCGGGAAATTCTTTTAAATAAGGAGAAAAGAATGAAGAAAACGGATCTGATTTTGTTGGCAGGGATCGTGCTGGCGATAATGCTGGGGGGATTCAGGGATTTTGCGGTAAGAGCGGAGGAGGTGCAGAGTGAGGTGCTGCGGCTGCACATACCGGCAAATTCGGACAGTGAAGAGGATCAGCGGATAAAGCTGGAGCTTAGGGATCACCTGTTGGAGAGGTACGGCGCGGAGCTTTCGGACAGCGGCAGCTTAAGCGAAGCGGAGCGCAGGGTCGAGGAGCTTCTGCCCGAGATAGAGGATGACTGCCGACGATTCTTAAAGGAGCGCGGATTTGAGTATGGAGCGCGCGCGGAGCTTGCGGAAATGTATTTCACGACAAGGGAGTATGACGAGGTAACGCTCCCCGCGGGAACTTACAAAGCGCTTCGGGTAACGCTGGGAAGCGGGGAAGGGCAAAATTGGTGGTGTGTGATGTTCCCGCCGCTGTGCCTGCCCGCCGTAACGAACAGCAAGAACTGTGAAAGTGTTGAGAGCTGTGAAAGCGGCGAGAGCATAGAGGGCGCAAAAAACGGGAACGGCGCGGAAATTCTTTCGGATTTCCGAACGGACCGTCCCCAGAAGGTCAAGGTTAAATTCGCGCTTTATGAAATGCTGAAGGAGCTGTTGGATTAAAGCAGCCGACATTATTCAAACTCGCTCGGTTTTTCGGCGGTAGCGTCGATATACTCCATAACGCCGCCGAAAATGGTAAAGGCTACCTGCTGCTGATATTCCCATGTAGACAGCCGCGCTTCCTCGTCGGGGTTGGATAAAAAGCCGCATTCTATCATAAGAGAGGGATTCTGATTGGACTTAAGCAGGAAAAGCTCGTCTCCCGAAAGCTTTATTTCGCGGTCGTTGCCCGGCTGAAGCTCGGCGAATTTGTTCTGCATTATCTGGGCAAGCGTGCGGTTGTTGGGATTGTTGTTGTTGTAGAACATCTGCCCGCCGAAATATTGGGGGTCGGTGTAGTTGTTCTGATGGATACACAGGAAAATGCTGTCGGGGTAGCTCTGAACTATTTCAAGTCGGTTGTCCATATCGGAGAGCTTCTGATTGCGGATACCCTCCACGCCCGCGTCGTAAATAGAGATATCCTCGCTTCTGGTGAGAACCACGTCAAAACCCGACAGCTCCAGCATATCCCGCAGTATTCTTACGATTGAAAGATTAACGTCCTTTTCGAGTGTGCCGTTTCCGCCCACAGCGCCCGAATCCAGACCGCCGTGCCCCGCGTCCAGCACGATTACGGGACGCTCCGCGGCTTCCGCGGCGGTAGGCAGAGCGCGTTCGGTTATTCTCGCGCACACTGCCAGCAGCACGAAGCAGCCTATCATGGAAAGCGTCAGCTTAAGAGATTTTTTGTTGATCTTCATATATTACCTCCGTGAATTTACTCTTTGTCCAATTCTATGCGTCACGGAAAATAAATATGCTTGTATAATGTTGTTAATCGTTCATAAGCCCGACAATCCAGTTTACCCAGCCTTTTACAGATGATGAACGCCTGTAGAATGTGCTAACGCTTTTCACCTTATATAATCCTGAAGCTATCATAATTCCCACTATTTTGCCGGTTTCCGGCATAATGCCTCTGTCAAAATATAACCGTAGAGTTTTATTGAACACCCTATGCGCCAGTATCTGTTTGCAAAATGCCAGTTGACGCTGTTTATAATTCATATTGAGAATACGTCTTCCCATTTCGCTCGAAGTATATGACGGATTTTTGCTCTCGCTTGTTTTTTCCAGCAATCCGAGATATCTGGCAGCATCGGTATAATAATTCGTTTGTCTTGCGTCAAAATCATACCGCTGCGTAACGTCGGTGCGGCTTAATCTTTGATCGCACAACAATTCGCACAAATTGATTATTCGCTCGAATTTATCCGCTTGCGGAAAGGTATCATAGGTTCGTTTACAATTGACACCGTTTCCGGTATTTTCTGAATATCTGCAATGGATATTGAGGTATCTTCAATGGAGTAGGATTTTTGTTTGACAAGCCTTATTGAGTTGTAATGGCAGATGTCTTCAAACATATATTCGTATAATCTGTAAATGCTGTTGGAATACACAAAGAAAATAGGTCTTACGGGCTTTGAAATTCTGTTCTGCCATGTCCTGGGCGGATAATGGAGCTGTCTGATGAGAAAGTCATCTGAGATATCCCGTTTGGCTTCAAACAAAGCCAAATTTTGAATGCCCTCATATCCCGCGTCAATTTCAATCTGAGAATTTTCTACGTTTATCTCCCGCATATGGCGGAGTTTGGTATCGTTAATATTAAAGGAAAAGCAACCCGAGCCCATGCGGCCGGAGACTTTTGCAAATATTCCATGGTCACCCATGAAATCTGCGATAATGCCTGACACAAAAGCGCAATTCAAAGCCGCTGAAGGCTTAAAAGTAAAGCACCCCCCGGAAAAAGTTCACAATAGGCGGTAATCCTCTTTGGCAGTAAAGGCTTGAAAGTATTCAGCAGCAGCCGTTTACCGCCAACCCATTTTACAACCGGAGCCACCAATATGTTTTTTTCACTTCACAATACCCCTTTATATAATATAAAATTGCCGCTGAAATAAATTTTCTCTATATTATAAAAAATCAAGACGGCAATTAAAAAAGCCGCACATATACCATAAAAGCGTCTTTGTGCAGCAGTTTTAATATCTCATGCCATTTTGTGAACAATCAGCGTTACTCTTATTAAAAACTTCGCGCCAATGCTCATATATTTTCCAGTGATTTCTCCAGAAACGCCTTTGTAACAGGACTTTTCGGATCCCCGAAAACCTCGTCGGGCGAACCGTATTCCTCAATAACTCCGTCAGCCATAAAGATGACCTTGTCCGCCACGCCGCGCGCGAAATTCATCTCGTGGGTCACGACGATCATAGTGCGGTCAGAGTTTTTAAGCTCTCTGATAACGCGCAATACCTCTCCGGTAAGCTCTGGGTCGAGCGCGGAGGTAGGCTCGTCGAAGCAGAGAATATCGGGATTGAGCGCCAGCGCCCGCGCGATAGCCACGCGCTGCTGCTGACCTCCCGAAAGCTCGCAGGGATAGTTGTAGGTTTTTGCGGCAAGTCCTACCGTATCCAGCAGCCTGCGTGAGTTCTCGTCAATATCCGCGCGTATCTTCTTTTTCTCCGCTTTTGAGAGCTTCCTGCCCCTTATCTGCCGCAGTTCGGGGGCGAGTGAAATATTTCTGAGAACGTTGTATTGCGGAAAAAGGTTAAACGATTGAAACACCAGTCCGAAGTGCAGCCGCTTTTCGCGCTTGGCGCTGTCGGAGTAGGGCGCTTCCTCACAGTCGAACATCACGTCGCCGTTCACCGAAATGCTCCCCTTGTCGGGGGTCTCCAGAAAATTCAGACAGCGCAGCAGGGTAGTCTTGCCGCTTCCCGACGAGCCGATGATAGCCAGCACCTCTCCTTTTTCCATCGAAAAATCTATCCCCTTAAGCACCTCGGTCCTGCCGAAGGATTTTTCGATACCCTTTACCTCTAAGAAAGCCATATTATCTTTACCCTCCGCCCGCATACTCATATACTGTAATAATTCATTTTCTTCTCCGCCAAATTAAGCAGGAAAGTAAGCAAAGCCGAGAACAGCAGATAGAACGCTCCGATATAGAACAGCGGCCAGATAAGCCCCTTAAGTGTAACGATCCTTTCCGCCGCCTTTACAAGCTCCGTGACCGCGATAACTCTCGCAAGCGAGGTGTCCTTTACCAGCGTGATGATCTCGTTGCCCATAGGCGGCACGATTCGCTTTATCACCTGAAACAGCACCACCTTGAAGAATATCTGCGTTTTGGTCATGCCGAGTACCTGCCCCGCCTCATATTGCCCCTTGGGAATACTCTCGATGCCTCCGCGGAAAATCTCCGAGAAATAGCAGGAATAATTTATGATAAAGGCGATAATGACAGCCGTCATTCTGGGGAGCTTTATTTCCAGCCCGAGCAGCCCCGGACCGTAGAAAATCAGAATTATCTGAAGCATAAGCGGAGTTCCGCGGATTATCCAGACAAAAATCTTGACCAGCCACTTTATCGGGGGTATTTTCGACATCGAGCCGAAGGTCATGATAAGCCCCAGCGGCAGCGAAGCGGCGAGGGTTATCCCGAATATCATCAGCGTAACGCCGAAGCCGTCCGCCAGTTGTTTGGTAACTTCCCAAAAGCTCATATAAATATCCTTGTCAGATACGGAAAATCGGAGCGCCTCGCAGCGATATCACCCAAACGAAAGCGCGCCGAAATTATCCGATAAATTTAACGTAACATGTTTAGCGGTTTGTACGATGTTGACTTAAAGAGCGTAGATATCGTCAACGCCGTACTTCTTGGCGAGATCAAGCAGAGTTCCGTCCTGTGCCAGCTCATCGATAGCGCCGTTTATCTTCGCAAGGGTCTCGGTATCCCCAAGACGAACGCCCACCGCATACTGTTCCGAAGCAAGCTCCACGCTGTCGATTATCTGTATGTCGGAGTAGTCCGTGCCTTCTCCGATGGAAGCCTTAGCCAGTGTGTAGTCAAGTATGCCGAGGTCGGCGGTGCCCGCCTTTACCTCCAGCAGCGCGTCCTTTTGCGCCGAGCAGCCGATAAGATCGCAGCCTGCCAGCGTTTCGTCCGCCTTTGCGGCGTCCTCGCCTGCCGAGCCGCTCTCAAAAGCGATAGAGGTTCCTGCCATTGAAGCGGTGTCGGTGTACTTGTCCGCGTTCTCTGTCTTTACAATGATAACCTGCTTGTTGTTAAGGTATGTCTTGGAGAACGCCATGTTCTCCTTTCTGTCCTCGGTAACCGTAAGACCATTCCAGATGAGGTCGATAGCCTTGGATTGAAGCTCGACTTCCTTCTTTTCCCATTCGATCTCCTGGAATACGGGGGTTACGCCCAGCTTCTTGCATACGGCTTTTGTAAATTCCGTTTCAAAGCCGACAAGCTCGCCGTTGTCGTCAAAATAGTTCATAGGTTCGTAGTATGTAATGCCTACAACAACCTCGCCCTTGTTGAGAATATAGTCCCAGTCGGAATCGCCCGCCGCTCCGCTGTTGGAATTATCCGAGTCCGCTCCGCTGTTGTCGGCGTTTGAGCTGTTTGCGCCGCTTGAGCTGTTTGCGCCGCTTGAGTTGTTATTATCGGAGCTGCATCCGCCAAGCCCCATGCAGCTCATGCACATTACCGCGCCCATAAGCAGGGCAAAAATTTTCTTTTTCATTGTAGATTTTCCTTTCGGTGTTCATTTTATCTGTTTAGCAGAGTAAAGCATTTTGCTTTGTCCATTTGATATTTTAGCATACTCCGCGCTATTTGTCAACATATTGTGAATAATTTTGATGTTTCACCAAATTTTCTCATTTTAATGGAATTTTTTAGTGTTATATGTAGGAATACGCGTGTCATTTTGGCGGTAGTTTAAGCAGAGTTTTTTTGTATGATGTCATGAAGTTCGGAATTTTGCCGACAAAAAACGTAATCTCCCAAAAAATATTTTTTTCCTATTGATATTATTGCCAAAATGTGCTAATATAACTGTAAGCGGCTTTTTAAAGTCCCGCAGCCGAATAAGTATTTTCATGTCCCCAGCCGGATAGGTAAGTAAAACTTGTTCTCATAAACGCTTAAAGCTTGTCTAACGGCAAATTTTATGCTTTCTTTGCTGTTTTTCTGATGGGTTGATTGTGTTGAGCACTACATTACGATTGCGAAAAACTGCCTTGAAATGCATTAAATTTGCTTTGTTGTTAAGTGTTTCGGGCTATGGGAACAAGTTCTGAGAACAGCGGAACGTATCGCGGTATGCTTTTTTAATTAAGCGCAGCCACGGCAAAAATTGACAAAATCCGATGATTTTGTATTTGAAAATCCCCCTGAACCCGTATTGTTAACATACTTGCCGCTTCTGAAAATATTTCGTGAGGAACGGGGGTATCAGCATTAAACGGCGCAGTTGCCGCATTCGAGGGTTGCAGCAGTGGAAAATCAACAAATAAACGAAGCGAAAAAAGCCATCTAAACCGTATGGTTGACGCAATTGTTAAGGGTTAAGCGCCGTGCTTTTTTCAAAACATCTGATAAAATGTCCATAAACCCGTACGATTGAGCGGTTTTCGGATATTTTTGCGGAGCTTTTCAGCTTCAAAGCAATCCCAATACCACGCGCTCAAAAGCGTGTAAAGCGAAAATCAACCGCCCGTATATGAAATTCCCGCAAACCTCCGAAAAAGCTTATATGCCGCACAATGTCGGCGCACAAAATCTCAAAAAGTCGCAGAGTTTTGCGCAACGTGGAGGTTCTGCCTTATGGCAATTTTTTACAATTTGCGTAAAATTTCCGGAACGAAGTGAAGCGGAGTATGATTATGAGTAATTTAGTTAGGGTTTAAGGAGATTAAATAATGAACAAAACAATGAAGAGATTCACGGCACTGATACTGACGGCGGCGGTAATGCTTGCCGCTGGCTGCAAGAAAAGCGGAACGGACACGTCTGATGAGTCGTCCTCCCCGACTACCTCCGAGGCACTCGCTCCGAGTACTTCCGAAAGCTCTGACACTGCGCCTGACCCCGCCGCTAAGGTATATATTGAGGGCGGGAAGTTCATGGTCGACGGCAGTGAGCTGTGGATAAACGGCGTAAACACCCCGTGGCATCATTGGAATGATTTTATCGGAAACATGGATTACGAATTCTGGGACGATACTTTTGAGCAGCTTGCCTCTGACGGGATAAATGCCACAAGGGTATGGCTGAATTGCAACGGAGAAAGCGTGGTGCAGCTCCGCGCTGACGGCAGCGTGCTGAAAATCAACGACAGCCACTGGGAGGATCTGGACGAGCTGTTTGAGATCGCCAACAGGCATAAGGTGTATATCATGGCTACCTTGTCATCCTTTGACCACTTCAAGGACAGCGGCAGCGCTGAGCGCTGGCGTACTATGATAAACACCAAGGAGTCCGCGGACAATTTCGCGGAGCGCTACGTCAAGGAGTTCTGCGAGCGCTACGGCGAGCAGCCCTATTTGTTCTCGATAGATATAATGAACGAGCCGGATTGGGTGCATGAGAACACGGAATGCGGTCAGCTCAGGTGGGATGATCTGTCGTATTTCTTCGGGAAATGCGCGTCGGTGATCCATGAAACCTGTTCCACACCCGTAACGGTGGGAATGGCGATGATAAAGTACAATTCCCCGAATTTTAACGGTGATATGCTCTCCGACGAGTATTTAAAGAAGCTCACGGGGCTGGATAATTCGTATATGGACTTTTACAGCCCGCATTTTTACCTGTGGATGAAGCAGTCGGGCTTAGGCTTTCCGTTCAATGTGACCCCCGAGGAGTACGGACTGATAACGGATAAGCCCTGTATTATCGGCGAAACGAGCAACGACCAGGAAAAGGGCTACGGAATGTCGCTCACCGAGGTGTATCAGACGTCCTATGAAAAGGGCTGGAGCGGTATCATGGTCTGGATGCAGACACAGGACGACGGCAGCTGGTATTGTTATGACCTGACGGAAACCGCGACAAATGCCATGTACGCTCTTATACCGGAAAAGGTGGATCCAAAAGGCGTTATGGCAGTAGAAAGCTGATAACGTAAATGTGTATACCGACTTTTTACCGCCGCGAAGTCATTTTGTGGAATTTTTAGCTTGACAAGAGGCTGCGCGTTTGGTATAATAAGGTATGGAACAGTATGCTAAAGCATTGGAGTGATATTATGCGCAAGTTGAGAGCGGCGGCTCTTGCCGTAATGCTGCTGGGGTTTGCGGGAGTTTACGCGGCGGTTCTGAGCGATCCCGCGGAAAATCTTTCTGCCGCATATGTTTTCGGCACGATAGGAATATGTGGCTGCGTGATAATGTCTATAAGCGGAGTTATTGAGCTTGTGGGGATAGTTAAAAAGCGTATTGCCGCAAAGCGTAAGGTATAGATGTATCGTGTCAAGGCACCGAAAGCAAAAACAATCCGAACGCTCACGTGTCCGCGCTTTGCGCGGGAAATTCAGACCGTACAAAACGGTCAAAAGCAACGCAATATAGAGCGGACAAAGGCATCGAAAGCAAAATCAATCCGAACGCTCACGTGTCCGCGCTTTGCGCGGGAAATTCAGACCGTACAAAA